>NZ_JAKKRL010000024.1:0-25169 GCF_025654335.1 Shewanella sp. SM21 | reverse complement strand
CATGATCAAACTCTTCAATTAAAGTTTTGTTGCTTCCGTCTTGYGACTTCAGCGGCTCAATGAATTCTGATTTTTTGTTTCTAACTAAAGAAACAAACTGTACATATTGCTATGAACACTCATTGTTACATTGATTTAAATTTTTGACTGCCAACCCGAAGGTTAAGCAGTTTCGATTAACTCAACACCTGTGAGTGTCCACACAGATTTCTTGTTTTATCTTGTTAAAGAGCAACTCAATATTCGTAAKAGAACTTGAGTACCACACTGAGCGCCGAACGCTTCCAGTTGGCTAGGGCTGCGTATTCTACGCATTTCCCGTTTCGCGTCAAGGAGTTTTTACAAACTTTCTCAACACTCATCAATCAGTAAACTTATCAATGAACTGTCACACCAAGCTGCTTAACGCTGTCTGCCGTGTCAGTGGATGCGCATTATAGGCAGTGAAACTTTTTGTGCAAGGGCTTTTTAAATGAAAAAAGATCGCATGGCGATCTTTTAAACGATGGCGATTATTTTACATGCAAAGTGCCCATTAATTGGGCTTTTTGCTGCCTTTATCGATAAAACCTTGGATTAGCGAGACGGCTTTTACGTCATCCCAATCAACATAGGATCGAACAAAGGCAATTAATTGACCCTGTTGATCAAGAATAAAGGTCGCAGGAATCGTGTCGAGCGGAAAAACGTTCCCAAGACTTTGTGGTTGATCGTAGTAAGAGTTGAAATTCGCCATACCCAATGAACTTAAGAACGGCTGAACCTGCTGCTTACCTTCTGCATCAATAGAGATAGGCAGTACGACAAAATCTTCAGTCTTGAACTTAGTTGCTAACCTTTCGATTGCAGGCAACTCTCTGACACATGGCGGACACCAAGTCGCCCACATGTTAACCATAATGATCTTACCTTTAAATTGGCTGAAGTCGATAGCTTTACCATCGACATCATTAAAGGCAACAGGCTCAATAGGAAAAGTCTTTGGCAGTACATTGATCAAATCAACCGTTGATTCCATCGGTTTAGCCGTTTGCTGCATACCAGGGTACGCATGCGTGACCCCAGCAACAAATACCGAAAGAATGGATGACAACATGAATGCCGTTATGACTTTATGCTTCATTTTGTATTGCGCTTTAGCAAGGTATCTAACTCGCGCTGATCTTCTGCGCTAATTTCGTTCGGCACATTACCGCCAATACGTTGCTTACGAATGAAGATAAATCCAATCACTAGACCCAGAAGTAATAAACCAATAGGACCTAACCAGAGAATGTAGGTCTTGGTTTCCATCTTAGGTTTATAGAGAACAAACTCA
Source organism: Shewanella sp. SM21 (assembly GCF_025654335.1). Classification (NCBI taxonomy): domain Bacteria; kingdom Pseudomonadati; phylum Pseudomonadota; class Gammaproteobacteria; order Alteromonadales; family Shewanellaceae; genus Shewanella; species Shewanella sp. SM21. The sequence continues at coordinate 23,851 of NZ_JAKKRL010000024.1, read as the reverse complement.
CCATAACGACTGGTCATAAACTCGATGATCTCATCATCCCCTTTTCCTTCGTCAACCATCTTGAATACCTCAAGACGCAGATCTCGAGCAACGGGTGAATTGGAGTCGATCAAATTTTGGTTTTGACACTGTGGACAACGTAGTTCATGGGCCAAAGACAAACCGCGCTTTTGATTTTCAGGCGACTTGAATTCGTAAGTATCAACTGGTGTTGCCATGACGGCAGTCGTCATGCTGAACATCAGCACTAGACCACCCATGATTTTTATCAGCGTTCTCATGCTGCGCCATCCTTCGCTGCTTCAGCTTGTAATTGTTGGATCATAGGGTAAAGGGTTTCACTCCATACGCGTTGGTCTATTGGACCTGCATAACGGAAACGGATAATACCGTTGTGATCAACAATAAAACTCTCTGGAGCACCATAAACGCCAAGATCTAATCCTAAACGCCCATCTTTATCATAAATATTAACGTTGTAGGGGTCGCCCTGACGTTTTAACTCTTCTAACGCAGGAACACGCTCATCACGATAGTTGATCCCGTAAATTGGCAGAAGATTTTTACGTTTTAGCATCACTAAGAAAGGATGCTCATATTTACAAGATGGACACCACGTCGCCCATACGTTAAGTAATGATACCTTACCTTTTAATTGCTCATTCGTTATGATCTCAGCCGGTGTTTCTAGGCGTTCCAGTTGGAAAGCCGGAATAGGCTTCCCTTCCAGTGCTGAATCCAATTGCTGCGGATTCAGAAATAATCCTTTATAGAGAAACACCCCCATGGCGAGAAATATGACCAATGGGATAAACAGAACCAACTTCTTCATACATTCCCCAATTATTGAGCCGTTGCCAATTTTGCCTTTTCGGCCAAAGGCGCGACGGCTGCAGTGACTTTCGCACGGTAACGTTTATCCGATGCAGCGAAGAATCCACCTATCATCATGAAAATTGCCCCAAACCATAACCAACGCACGAACGGCTTATAGTTTAAACGAACCGCAAATTCAGTGCTGGTAATAGGGTCGCCCATAGTCACGTACAAGTCACGGAATAGACCCCAGTCAATACCGGCTTCTGTCATATCCATAGTTCGCACATTATATTGACGACGATCTGGTTTTAGTAATGTCAGTAGCTCATCGCCCTTGTAGATCTCTATCTGTCCCTGCTGTGCAGTGTAGTTAGGACCCACTACGTTTTTGGTCTCGAGATACTTAAAAGTATAACCGGCGAGTTCTTGGCTTACACCAGGTCCCATACGAACACTTTTCTCAATCGAGTAATTTGACACCATAGTGGCACCAATCACAGAAACGGCAATACCGAGATGCGCGAAGATCATACCAAGCTGACTACGGCCCATGCGGCTGATGCTGATATCACCTTCTTTCGACTTGACCATGTTATAGGCCGCTCTTGCGGTAGCCAGAATAATCCAAGCCGCGGCAGCAATACCAAAGGCAACCCAAATATTGAATGCACCATCGACGATAAAAGGAGTCACAATACCGATAGCAGCAGCAATCATTGCTGGGATCAATAGCTGACGCTTAAGCTCGCCCGCTTTCGATTTTTTCCAACGAATAATTGGACCAATACCCATAAAGCCAAATAGCACTAATACGATAGGCACGAACACCGCATTAAAGTATGGAGGTCCAACAGAGATCTTACCCATGCCAAGTGCATCGATGAGCAATGGATATAATGTACCCAATAGTACCGTACCTGCGGCAACCGTCAGTAGCACGTTACACACTAAGAGCATAGTTTCTTTAGACTTAAGCTCGAAACGGGCTGGACTACTCATTTCACTGGCACGTAAAGCAAACAGTGTTAATGAACCGCCAACAGCTAAACCAAGTAACAACAGGATGAACATACCGCGGCTTGGATCGGCTGCAAATGAATGCACTGAGGTTAATACACCTGAGCGAACAATAAAGGTACCAAGCAAACTTAAAGAGAAAGCAAAAATAGACAGTAATACAGTCCAGTTACGGAAGGCGCCGCGTTTCTCAGTCACAATCAAAGAGTGAACAAGCGCAGTACCCACTAACCAAGGCATAAAAGAGGCGTTCTCAACAGGATCCCAGAACCACCAACCGCCCCAGCCTAATTCATAATAAGCCCACCAAGATCCTAGTGCGATACCGCCCGTAAGGAAGGTCCAAGCAGCCAATGTCCATGGACGAGTCCAACGAGCCCATGCAGAATCGAGACGGCCGCTCATCAGCGCAGCAATCGCAAATGCAAAGCTTACAGAGAAGCCCACATAACCCAAGTACAACATAGGAGGATGGAAGATTAATCCCACATCCTGCAGCATTGGATTTAAGTCACGACCTTCGGCAGGGATCGGGAATAAACGTTCAAATGGGCTAGATGTGAGTAGCATAAACAAACTAAAGCCAATCACAATAAGAGCCAATACTGCCAGCACACGGGCAGTAAACACTTCTTCTAAACCTTTGCTAAATAAGGCAACCGCAGCCGCCCAAGTTGATAAAGCAAACACCCAAAATAACAGTGACCCTTCATGACCGCCCCATACGGCCGAGATCTTAAAGAAGATAGGTAACTGAGAATTTGAATGATGTGCCACATAGGCGACCGAGAAATCATCGACGGCAAAACTATAAGCCAGCACGACAACAGATAAGGTAATAAAAAAGAACATTCCGTACGTTAATGGCCAAGCGTACCTAACAAGGTATTGGTCTTTTCTGGCAACACCTATTAGGGGGACGCTGATTAATAAGAAGGCAAAAGCCACCCCTATTATCAACGCAAAGTGTCCAAGTTCTGGGATCATGGGTTTTCCTCAGTCTTCAATAATATGTTGATTTAGAAAGACTCTATCTCAACGCACAACATGCTATTCACGCAAATGCACGAAATTTTGCTCATTTTAGTATTTGCTATTGTTCCTGTCTGCCTCTTTCGTACAAAACTGGGTTACTTGTCTCATTCTCAATTTTAGAGGTCGATGAAAGTCACGGAAGAGGCTCAGTTCTGCATGTGACCGACAAATGACACTTAAGTTTCATACAAAATTTACAAGAAGAATCAATTTGTGAACCAGTGCCCAACTATAAGCTTTCAGCACTGGGATTACCTTATATTACTGTTCAATGAACAATCTTTACGTATAATCTTGCTTCCAAGCCTAGCGGTTACTCCGCTTTCTGCAAACTAAAGTGAATATAGAAACAATGACGACATTTTGGATTTTTATTGCGCTTGTTATGTTAGTCGGCCTGATGCTGATTTGGATCCCGCACTTCAGACAGCAAAAATTGCTGAAAACGGAAGAAGCTGGAGTTCGTAAACAAACGAACCTTGAATTGTTCAATGAGCGCTTAGGCGTTCTTGAAAAAGAATTAAGTGAAGAGCTACTCGATCAAGCCGAATTTGATGCATTGAAGAAAGAACTGGAAATCAGTCTACTCCAAGACATCAAACAAGCGAACGACGATTCACTGGTCAACCAAATAAAGCCAAAGACGATTCTGTGGCCGTCGATCATGTCAGTTTGTTTGATTGTCATCTCAGGCTATCTCTATCAACACTTAGGTGCCTTCGAGAATATTGATAGTGCTCAACAACCTGCGAATCCACATGCAGGAATGGATACGGCTCAAATCATGATGCAACGCGTGCAGATGATGGAAGCTCAAGTTAAAGCCGAGCCAGAAAACAGCCAACTGTGGTTTAGCTTAGGTCATGCTTATGTATCAGCAAACCAATATGATAAAGCGATTGCGGCTTTCGATAAAGTAATCGAATTAGTCGGAAAGCATGCAGAATTGCTCGGTCCAAAAGCAACGGCGATGTATTACAAAGCGGGTCAACAAATGACACCGCAAATCCAAGCTCTTATCGATGAGTCCTTAGCTATGGATGCCCAAGATCCTTCAACGCTACTGCTCGTGGGTATGGATGCTTTCTTTACTGCTGACTACAAGAAAGCCATCACCTCTTGGCAAACGATTTTAGATAGCGGTCGTGCCGACGTTGATCGTGCTGCTCTTATGAATGCAATCGAAACCGCCAACTTACGCATGCAGTCGGAAACCGCTGGCATGCCAAATGATGATGCACATAAGCAAGTCAAAGCGAGTGCTAAATCGGTCAATGTCACTATATCTATCTCTGCAGAACTTGCGGCTAAAGCCAGTCCAGAAGACACCATTTTCATCTTTGCCCGTGCAACTGAAGGACCTAAAGTCCCATTAGCTGCAACCAAAGTCAGTGCTAAGTCTTTCCCGATTACAGTGACATTAGATGACAGTAGCGGTATGGGTGGTGATGTTAAGTTAAGCGATGCAGCCAATGTGGAAGTGATTGCTGTGCTGTCTAAACAAGGTAATATCAAACCGCAAACGGGTGATATTCAAGGCAAGATCAGTAAAGTCGCCGTAGGCGATACAGCGAACCTAGTACTTGATACTCAAGTGCAATAAATCGCAGTTAATTGCAGATATAAAAAAACCGGCTTTCGCCGGTTTTTTTATATCTGAAGAATTACTTAGCTGTAGACATAAATTTGATAGCAGCTTTGTAATCATCATCAGTACAATCAGTACACATACCGCCTGGTGGCATAGCATTCAGACCGGTTTTCACACTCTTCACTAGAGCGTCAACACCCTTAGCTAAGCGTGGTTCCCATTCTGCAGCGTTGTGTACTTTTGGAGCACCAGCAACACCCATACTGTGGCATACGGTACATGCCTTATTATAAATAGCCTCAGCATCTTGAGCTGAAGCGTTAACTGACATAGTCAAAGCAGCGACAGCAGTCATTGCTAACAGTTTTTTCATGTTCAATGTTCCTAATGCAAATACGTACAAAGCTCGGCGCCGCCCTTACTTAGGCAGACTCATTATAGCCGACTAAGATTACTACAAACTTCAAGAAATCTCATCTTTTTGTGATTAGAATCTCAACACAAAATGAATCAGGCGACAAGGATGACAAATTCGTTAATATATTAGCAAGTCGTAAAAAAGTTCGATAAATATTGCGGTTATTGGAACCACATCATATTGCTGACATCTAGTGCAAACCAAGAGTAAACCCCCAATAACGTTTGTGTTAGAATGACTTGTGTTTCCTTCCGGCTTGAGATAGAGGGTTCAGTGACAAATATAACTAAAGAAACCACATTAGTGTCAGCCAGCAAGCTGACCTGTATCCGCGAAGAACGCATCCTCTTTGATGAGTTAAGTTTTGATATAAATGCCGGTGACATTGTTCAGATTGAAGGCCCTAACGGCGCAGGCAAGACCAGTTTATTACGTATATTGGCGGGCCTTTCTCGCCCCTATGCCGGACAAACTTTTTACATTAATGAAGACATAAACCGTTGCCGCGATGAATACAATGAAGACCTCTTGTATTTAGGCCATTTAGCTGGCGTGAAATGCGAGCTGACTGCCGAAGAAAACCTTAATTTCAATTTAAGAATCAGTGGTTATGATGACTTTGATACGTCAGAGATTTTAGCCAAAGTCAATTTAACGGGCTTTGAAGAAGCTCTCGCGGGGCATTTATCCGCAGGCCAGCATCGCAGAACAGCGCTATCAAGATTGTGGCATAGCAACTGTAAAATTTGGATACTTGACGAACCTTTTACTGCAATCGATAAAAAAGGCGTCGAAGAACTGGAGCAGTTATTTATTCAGCATGCGGATAATGGTGGCTGTGTGATCCTCACAACTCACCAAGATATGGGCATTATCACAGATGATAGGCTTCGTAAAATTCGTCTCGATTATCGCTTCATATAAGGTCAGGCTCAATGAAAAGAGGCATCAGTTTTACCCAAGCATTTTTCACCTTGCTGCAGCGAGATCTTAAAATTGCTATTCGCCACCGCGGCGACATTTTTAACCCACTGCTATTTTTTATTATGGTCGTTACCTTGTTTCCGCTGGGGATTGGACCAGAACCGCAAATGTTAGCACGTGTGGCACCGGGGATAATTTGGGTCGCCGCATTATTAGCATCAATGTTGTCACTTGAAAGGCTTTTCAAAGCCGACTTTAGTGATGGTAGCTTAGAACAAATGCTATTAAGCCCACAGCCATTAGCCATTCTCGTATTAGCTAAAGTGTTAGCCCACTGGATTTTAACTGGTGTGCCACTGATTATTATCGCACCACTGTTAGCGGTATTACTCAATCTAGACGGCAACAGCTACGGTGCGTTAATTTCGACGCTTGCGCTAGGCACGCCAGTATTGTCGCTGTTAGGTGCTATCGGTGTGGCATTAACCGTCGGTCTAAGAAAAGGCGGCGTGTTACTCAGCTTACTTATTTTGCCCCTATATATCCCAGTACTCATTTTTGCAACGAGTGCTATAGACGCGGCAGGAATGAATTTACCCTATGATGGTCAGCTCGCTATAATAGGCGCTATGCTGGTCGGATCGTTAACCTTAGCACCTTTTGCAATTGGTGCATCTCTGCGAGTGAGTACTAACTAAAATGTGGAAATGGTTACACCCTTACGCGGATCCTGAACGCGCATATAAATTATCAGGAACGTTATTTCCATGGTTTGCGATCTTAGCAGGTCTATTGATTGCTGTTGGCACTACATGGGGACTCGTCTTCGCGCCGACGGATTACCAGCAGGGTGATAGCTACCGTATTATCTTTATCCATGTTCCTGCCGCGTCGATGTCAATGGCGGCTTATATGGGTATGGCAACAGCGGCCTTTATCGGTCTAGTTTGGCAAATAAAACTTGCCGACTGGGCTGCAGCATCTATTGCTCCCATTGGTGCAGTAATCACCTTTATCGCACTCTTTACCGGAGCAGCATGGGGCAAACCTATGTGGGGTGCTTGGTGGGTATGGGATGCACGCTTAACTTCTGAGCTGGTATTACTATTCCTATATCTAGGTGTGATCTCGCTCTATGCCTCATTTGAGGATAAAGTGCTCGCAGCTCGTGCAGCAGGGATCTTAGCGATCGTCGGTGTGATCAATATTCCTATCATCAAATACTCAGTTGAATGGTGGAGCTCATTACATCAACCGTCGACAATACGCATTACCGAGAAATCGACAATGTCGACGGAAATGCTCTATCCACTGTTAATTAACATACTGGGCTTCGGTCTTATGATTGGCGCCATCACTATTGTTCGTTTTAGAGCAGAAATTTTAGCAAGAAATGGCATGCGCCCTTGGGTCCGTGAACTAGCTAAAGCGGAGGAGGTCAAATGATGCAATTCGATTCAATCAGTGATTTTTTTAATATGGGCGGCTATGCATTCTATGTATGGCTATCCTACGGAGTGACCTTCTTCTGCCTCTCTACGCTCATCATTACCAGCGCACGCCAAAAGCGTAAGGTGTTAATTGATATCGCGAAAAAGATGGATAGAGAAGAACGCTTAAAAGAAACCAGGAGTACTAAATCGTGAACCCAAGACGCAAAAAAAGACTGACATTAGCTGTAGCATTAATCGGTGGCGTTGCTGCGATTACTTCGCTTTTGCTCTATGCGCTGAACTCCAACTTGAACTTATTCTATACTCCGTCTGAAATTGTCCACGGTAAGACAGACACTGGCGTAAAACCTGAAATTGGCCAACGTATTCGTGTCGGCGGAATGGTGACGGTAGGTTCTATGGTGCGAGATCCCAAAAGCTTGCATGTCGAATTTGCAGTACATGACTCCCTCGGCGGTGAAGTACTGGTCACTTATGACGACCTATTGCCCGATCTTTTCCGTGAAGGACAAGGCATTGTTGCTCAGGGTGTACTGGGTGCTGATGGCAAACTAGAAGCAACTGAAGTACTGGCCAAGCATGATGAAAACTACATGCCACCAGAAGTCGCTGAAGCCATGGGCCAAAAGCACGAAAAGTTAGATTATAGCCAGCAAAAGGCACCAGATACTAAGTAGGTTATTGATGGCTCAGCAATAGCGTACAAACTAAGCCTCCTAGCTTAATAACTAGTGAGGCTTTTTTATTATCTCAATATGCACAATTAAAGGTGGACTATACTCTAGGCAGCGCCAATACCTAAGACTGTATATGATTCAAATAAGACAACTAAACTCTAGTTTGCAACACATTCTAAGCTTCCTAATTATCTGCTTGGTAGGCCTCTCTCAGGAAGCCAATGCTGCTAAAGTTGTTGTTATCGAAAGCTACCATCATAGCTATCAATGGGACCAAGAATACTATCAAGCGATTTATGACACGCTCAGCCCTCACCACGATGTTAGTTATTTCGAGATGGATACCAAACGCTTACCCCAAGAGCAATTTACTGAACGAGCTGACTTAGCATGGAAATACATTCAACAACAAGCACCTCAATTGGTTATTCTCGCCGATGATAATGCGGTTAATCTCTTACACCAGCGCCTAAATGACAGCCTAATCCCAGTAGTCTATTTAGGGGTGAACATGAATCCTAGAGAATATCATCTCAATGAACACAAACGCTTCACAGGCGTCATTGAGAGACCACTACTACGACGTTCACTACTGCTCATTCAACGTTTACTACCGCAAACTGTGCATAGAAAAATCTTAGTTCTATTCGACCAAGGAGTCACCTCTGACTCAGCGGCTGAATACATCAGTAAACAACACTCAAGCATGTTAGGCGATATCGAAGTTAATTTAGTGCAATTGTCACAGCTAACGGATTGGCAGCGGAATGTATTGACCGCGAAGGAACAGGGTTATAACGCTATAGTCGTGGCGCTATACCACACAGTTAGAGATGCAGATAATCGCTCAGTAGATGCAGATCAACTCCTAAAATGGATATCTGAACATACTCCGGTACCGAATTTTGGGTTTTGGGGATTTAGTGTCTCTGCTGAAGGCAATATTGGTGGCTATGTTCTCGATGGCTATCATCATGGCAAGATTGCAGCGAATATGGCGACAAAAATACTTGGCGGCGAGAAACCCGAAAATATTTTCCCAGTAACAGATGATCTTGGAAAATACATGTTTAGCCAGAAAGGCTTAGCTGAATGGAATATCGTCCTCCCAAAAGAAATCGAGAAAACCACACTTTGGGTAAAATAGTAAAAAAGGCATAAAAAAAGCCGGGCTAATGCCCGGCTTTTTAAAAGTGTAACCTTAATTACTCAGCAGCTTCAACATCAACAGCTTGAGCAGCTTCTGGGCGACCAACTAGCTCGATGTAAGCCATAGGGGCTTTATCACCAGCACGTAAACCGCACTTAAGGATACGGGTATAGCCACCAGGACGTTCCTGGTAACGTGGACCCAACTCAGTAAATAACTTACCAACGACTTCAGCGTCGCGAGTACGTGCAAACGCTAAACGACGGTTTGCAACGCTGTCACTCTTAGCAAGTGTTATCAGAGGCTCAACTACGCGACGCAGTTCTTTCGCTTTAGCCACAGTTGTCTTGATTATCTCATGACGAACTAGTGAACCGGCCATGTTGCGAAACATGGCTTGGCGATGACTGCTGTTACGGTTTAGTTGACGACCACTCTTACGATGGCGCATGACCTAATCCTTATAACCTAAATCTGTACAAACCTGAGACTTATAGGTCGTCTGCTAAACTAGCTGGAGGCCAGTTTTCCAAACGCATACCTAACGACAGTCCGCGAGAAGCTAAAACATCCTTAATTTCAGTAAGAGATTTCTTACCTAAGTTCGGGGTTTTCAGCAACTCAACTTCAGTGCGCTGTACCAGATCTCCGATGTAATGAATCGCTTCGGCTTTCAAGCAGTTAGCCGAACGTACAGTTAGCTCTAAATCGTCGACAGGACGCAGCAGAATCGGATCGAATTCCGGTTTCTCTTCTTTCAGCTCTGGCTCAGTCACGTCACGTAACTCTACAAACGCATCTAGCTGTTCAGCCAGAATAGTTGCAGAACGACGGATAGCTTCCTCAGGATCGATAGTACCGTTTGTGGTCATATCGATAACGAGTTTATCTAAGTCAGTACGCTGTTCTACACGTGCTGCTTCTACATTGTAGGCAATACGTGCAACTGGCGAGAAAGAAGCATCAACCAGCAAGCGGCCGATTGGGCGATCATCGTCTTCGGTCTGTGCACGAGCAGATGCTGGTACATAACCACGACCACGCTCAACGCGAATACGCATGCTGATATCATTGTTACCTGTCAGATGACAGATAATATGATCAGGATTCACGATAGTGACATCACCATCATGCGTGATATCTGCTGCGATGACAGGGCCTGCGCCGGACTTGCTCAACGTAAGCATAGCCTCGTCTTTACCCTCGATGGTCACTGCTAACCCTTTCAGGTTTAACAAGATCTCAAGGATATCTTCTTGAACGCCTTCCTTACTGCTGTATTCGTGCAGTACACCGTCAATCTCGACTTCGGTAACCGCGCAGCCGGGCATAGACGACAATAGGATGCGACGCAACGCGTTACCTAAAGTGTGGCCGAAACCACGCTCAAGTGGTTCCAATGTAACCTTGGCACGTGTTGAGTTAACCTGCTCGATATCAACGAGACGCGGTTTAAGAAATTCTGTAACAGAACCCTGCATTGTGTCCTCTCTTGTTTGTTAGCCTTACTTAGAGTAAAGCTCGACGATCAGCTGTTCGTTAATTTCCGCAGACAAATCGCTACGTTCTGGAACGCGCTTGAAAGCACCTTCCATTTTCGCGTTGTCGACTTCAACCCATGTAGGCTTCTCGCGTTGAGCTGCCACTTCTAAAGCCGCTTTAATACGAGCTTGAGTACGTGACTTCTCGCGGATGCTCACAACATCATTCGCAGACACTTTGAATGATGGAATGTTAACAACACGACCGTTAACCATAATAGATTTATGGCTTACTAGCTGACGTGATTCTGCACGAGTTGCACCGAAGCCCATACGATAAACAACGTTATCAAGACGGGTTTCTAAAAGCTGAAGCAGGTTTTCACCTGTGTTGCCTTTAGTACGTGCAGCATCTTTGTAATAGTTACGGAATTGTTTTTCTAACACACCGTAAATACGACGAACTTTTTGTTTTTCGCGTAACTGAGTACCGTACTCTGACAAACGTGGCTTACGAGCGCCATGTTGTCCAGGTGCAGTTTCCAGTTTACACTTTGAATCGATTGCTCTCACACCGCTTTTTAAGAAAAGGTCTGTACCTTCTCGGCGGCTGAGCTTGAGCTTGGGACCCAAGTATCTTGCCATGATCTTTCTCCAACTATCCTAATGAAACGGCGTTATACACGACGCTTTTTAGGAGGACGACAACCATTATGAGGGATCGGCGTCACATCGGTAATGTTGGTAATTTTATAACCAACAGCGTTCAGCGCACGAATGGCTGACTCACGACCTGGACCTGGACCCTTCACAAACACTTCAAGGTTTTTTAAACCGTAGTCTTGAGCAGCAGCACCTGCACGCTCAGCAGCCACCTGTGCAGCAAATGGAGTAGATTTACGTGAACCACGGAAACCTGAACCACCTGAAGTAGCCCATGACAACGCATTACCTTGACGATCTGTAATGGTGACAATAGTGTTGTTGAAAGAAGCATGGATATGAGCCATGCCATCTGCAACCTGTTTACGTACGCGCTTACGCGGAGAACGTGACGGAACTTTAGCCATTGCTTTACCTTCCCGTTACTTTCTAATAGGTTTACGTGGACCTTTACGCGTACGCGCATTGGTCTTAGTACGTTGCCCACGGAGAGGCAGGCTACGGCGATGGCGGAGACCACGATAACAACCAAGATCCATAAGACGCTTGATGTTCATTGAAATCTCACGACGTAAGTCACCTTCTACTAGGTATTTGGCGACTTCTTCGCGTAGTGTGTCTATTTGAGCTTCGCTCAATTCCTTGATCTTAGCAGTTTCAGCGATTGCTGTAGCCGCGCAGATTGCTCTAGCGCGAGTACGGCCGATGCCGAAAATAGCAGTCAATGCGATGACTGTATGCTTTTGATCAGGAATGTTAATGCCAGCGATACGGGCCACTATGCACTCCTTAAAGTTAAAGGCCAACTGCGAAAAGCCCGAAAGGATACTCGACAGTCAACAGATTTGCAAACAAAATTTTGTTCAGCCCAATTCATGGGCTGAACAAATTACTTTTTAGCCTTGACGCTGTTTGTGTTTTGGTTCAACACAGATAACGCGTACAACGCCACTACGCTTGACGATCTTGCAGTTACGGCAGATCTTCTTCACGGAAGCTCGAACTTTCATTTCATCACTCCGTAAAGCTACTTAGCGACCAAAACGATCTAAATTCGCTTTGTTAACTAGGTTAGCTTTCTTCATCACAGACTCATACTGATGAGACATCATATGCGTCTGAACCTGAGCCATGAAGTCCATGATTACGACTACCATAATTAGTAGTGAAGTACCGCCGAAATAGAACTGTACTTTCCACGCAATTAACATGAACTCCGGAATTAAGCAGATAAAGGTTATGTATAACGCGCCTGCCAATGTCAAACGGGTCATAACTTTATCAATGTAACGCGAAGTCTGTTCTCCAGGACGGATCCCAGGGATGAATGCACCACTCTTCTTCAAGTTATCTGCTGTTTCACGTGGGTTAAACACCAACGCAGTATAGAAGAAACAGAAAAAGATAATCGCTGTTGCATATAATAATGAGTAAAGCGGTTGTCCAGGTGAAACAGCCAGTGAAAAATCACTCAACCATGACATGGACTCATTCTGACCGAACCACTGAGCCAGTGTTCCAGGAAACAAAATGATGCTTGACGCAAAAATTGGCGGAATAACACCTGCCATGTTTATTTTCAGCGGTAGATGGGTACTTTGCGCAGCAAACACCTTACGGCCTTGCTGACGCTTAGCATAGTTAACGACGATACGACGCTGACCACGTTCCACAAACACTACAAAATAAGTCACTGCAAACACAATTACCGCGAGCAACAACAATACTAACACATTCAAGTCACCTTGACGCGCCTGCTCAGCCGTTTGGCCGATAGCGGAAGGTAATCCAGCAACAATACCTGCGAAAATCAAAATCGAGATACCATTACCTATACCACGTTCGGTAATTTGTTCACCTAGCCACATAAGGAACATAGTTCCTGTCACTAAGCTCACAACCGCAACAAAGTAGAATCCAAATCCAATGTTGACCACAAGGCCTGGCACTAAGTTTGGTAACCCGGTTGCAATACCGACCGACTGGAATGTACCCAGCACTAAGGTACCCCATCTGGTATATTGACTGATTTTCTTACGTCCTGATTCGCCTTCTTTTTTCAATTCAGCGAGTGCAGGATGTACGACAGTCAACAGTTGCATGATAATCGATGCCGAAATGTACGGCATAATACCTAATGCAAAGATAGAGGCACGCTCAAGGGCACCACCCGAGAACATGTTAAACATGCCAAGGATGGTTCCACTTTGCTGAGCAAACAGCTCTGCTAATACAGCTGCGTCAATACCAGGAATTGGCACAAACGAACCGGCTCTAAAGACGATAATCGCACCAATCACGAACAGGAGGCGAGCTTTCAATTCTGAAAGTCCACCTTTCGCGCTTTTTAAATCAAGTCCTGGTTTTGCCATCGACGTATTATTCCTCGATCTTACCGCCGGCAGCTTCAATAGCTGCACGTGCACCTTTGGTTACCTTCAGACCTTTAACAGTCACAGGGCGCTCAATGGTACCTGAAAGAACAATTTTCGCAAACTGGATGTTGCGAGTTATTACGTTCGCATCTTTCAGAGCGTTTAAGTCGATAACATCACCGTTAACTTTTGCCAGTTCGAGTACACGAACTTCAGCTGTTACCATAGCGCGACGCGAGGTAAAACCAAATTTAGGTAAACGGATTTTCAGTGGCATTTGACCACCTTCGAATCCTGGGCGTACACCGCCACCAGAACGAGACTTTTGGCCTTTATGACCACGACCCGCTGTTTTACCTAGACCTGAGCCCATACCACGGCCTACACGCTTTGGTGCATGCTTAGAGCCTGCAGCTGGAGATAGAGTATTTAAACGCATCTATTAATCCTCCACCTTAACCATGTAGTAGACCTTGTTGATCATACCGCGAACAGAAGGAGTATCTTCTAATTCAACAGTGTGACCAATGCGACGCAAACCAAGACCCGTTAGGGTTGCACGGTGCTTCGGTAAACGACCGATACCGCTTTTAGTTTGAGTAACTTTTACAGTTTTAGTTGCCATGGTGCATTACCCCCGAATTTCGTCAACATTCAGGCCACGCTTAGCTGCGATTTGCGAAGGTGACTTCATGTGCACCAAAGCATCGACAGTCGCGCGAACGATGTTGATCGGGTTAGTAGAACCGTATGCTTTTGACAGAACGTTATGCACGCCTGCTACTTCCAATACGGCACGCATTGCGCCACCGGCAATAATACCAGTACCTTGTGATGCAGGTTGCATGTACACAAGAGAACCAGTATGACGACCTTTAACTGGGTGATGCAGAGTACCTGCATTCAACTCAACGGTCACAATGTTACGACGAGCTTTTTCCATCGCTTTTTGAATCGCGGCTGGAACTTCACGTGCTTTGCCATAGCCATAGCCAATCTTACCGTTACCGTCACCCACTACTGTCAGTGCTGTGAAGCTAAAGATACGACCGCCCTTAACTACTTTAGAAACACGATTAACTGCAATTAATTTCTCTTGCAGATCGTCTTTTTGCTGAGCTTCTAATTTAGCCATTTTATAACCCCTTAGAACTTCAGGCCAGCTTCACGAGCTGCATCTGCTAAAGCAGCTACACGACCGTGATACTTGAAACCAGAACGATCGAACGCAACTGAAGTTACGCCTTTTTCGATCGCGCGCTCAGCAACAAATTTACCTACTGCTTTCGCTGCGTCTACGTTACCGGTACTCTTCAGTAGCTCTTTAACCGCTTTTTCTACGGTTGAAGCAGCTGCCAACACCTGAGCTTCAGGATTGATCACCTGAGCATAAATGTGACGCGGTGTACGATGTACAACCAGACGGTTCACGCCCAGCTCTTGGATCTTCTTACGAGCGCGAGTAGCGCGACGTAAGCGAGATGTTTTCTTATCCATATCGCGTTACCTACTTCTTCTTAGCCTCTTTACGGCGTACTACTTCGTCGTCATAGCGAACACCTTTGCCTTTGTATGGCTCTGGTGGACGGTATCCGCGAATCTCAGCAGCGACTTGGCCAATTAACTGTTTATCAACGCCACGTAGGACGATGTCAGTTTGGCTAGGGCACTCTGCAGTAACGCCTGCGGGCAGTTTGTGTACTAACGGATGAGAGAAACCTAAAGTAAGGTCAATATCAGCACCGACGAGTTTCGCACGGTAACCAACGCCAACTAACTTTAACTTACGCTCAAAACCTTGAGATACACCAACAACCATGTTGTTTACTAATGCACGAGTTGTACCAGCCTGTGCCCAAGCGTTAATAACGCCTTCAACAGGGAGGAACTTAACTACGCCGGCTTCAATAACAACATTGACCGCATTGTTGATCACTCGAGTCAGACTACCTTTTCCGCCTTTGACGGTAAGGGTCTGTTCGTTCAAGGTCACCTCTACGCCAGCTGGAATAGATACTGGTGCTTTTGCTACACGAGACATTCCTAGCTCCTTAAGCTACGTAGCAGATAACCTCGCCACCCATGCCTGCAAGGCGGGCGGCACGATCAGTCATCAAGCCTTTAGAAGTGGACACAATTGCGACACCCAGACCGCCCATCACCTTTGGAAGTTCGTTTTTACCTTTGTAAATACGAAGACCAGGGCGACTTACACGCTGGATAGTCTCAACGACTGGTTGGCCTTGGAAATACTTTAAAGTAACTTCCAGTTCAGGCTTGGCTTCATCTGCTACGGCGTAATCAGCAATATAACCTTCATCTTTAAGTAGTTTCGCAATTGCGACTTTCAACTTAGCTGAAGGCATCTTCACTGATACGTGGTTAGCAGCTTGGCCGTTACGAATACGGGTTAACATATCCGCAATAGGATCTTGCATGCTCATATTAGCTTACTCCGTGACAAGTGCTTACCAGCTGGCCTTACGCAGGCCAGGAACTTCACCACGCATGGTTGCTTCACGTAATTTGATACGGCTTAAGCCGAATTTACGTAAGAAGCCATGAGGGCGACCAGTTTGATTACAACGATTGCGTTGACGCGCAGCGCTGGAATCACGTGGTAGAGCTTGCAGCTTAAGAACCGCATCCCAACGATCTTCGTCAGAAGAAGCTGGACTTGCAATGATAGTCTTAAGAGCCGCACGCTTTTCAGCGTACTTGGCCACGAGCTGTGCACGTTTAGCTTCACGTGCTTTCATTGATGTTTTTGCCATTACGCTACCCTTATTTCTTGAATGGGAAGTTAAAAGCGTCTAACAAAGCACGACCTTCTTCATCATTCTTCGCAGTAGTAGTGATAACAATATCCATACCACGAATCTTATCGATTTTATCGTAATCGATTTCTGGGAAGATGATCTGCTCACGCACGCCCATTGCGTAGTTACCACGGCCGTCAAACGCTTTAGCGCTTAAGCCACGGAAGTCACGAATACGTGGGATTGCGATATCGACTAAACGCTCTAAGAATTCCCACATACGCTCACCGCGTAGGGTCACTTTACAGCCAATAGGGTAGCCTTCACGGATTTTAAAACCAGCAACTGACTTACGAGCGACAGTCACAACTGGCTTTTGACCAGCGATTGCAGTCATATCACGGACAGCATGGTCCATGATTTTCTTGTCTGCAACAGCTTCGCCAACACCCATGTTCAGGGTGATTTTCTCAATCCGAGGGACTTGCATGACACTGGTATAACCGAACTTTTTAGCAAGTTCAGCGACAACAGTCTCTTGGTATTTATCATGCAGTTTCGCCATCGTTTACTCCAATTACTTAACGAGTTCACTGTTCGATTTGAAGAAACGAACTTTTTTGCCGTCTTCAAAGCGGAAACCAACGCGATCAGCTTTGCCAGTGGCAGAGTTGAAAATCGCTACATTTGATGCTTGTATCGGTGCTTCTTTCTCAACAATACCGCCAGCTACGCCCAATTGTGGGTTTGGCTTTTGGTGTTTTTTGACAAGATTGATGCCTTCAACAATCAATTTACCAGTAGGAAGGACTTGAGAAACTTTTGCACGTTTACCCTTGTCTTTACCTGCTAATACAATCACTTCGTCTTCACGACGTATTTTAGCTGCCATTTTGAAGCTCCTTACAGTACTTCTGGTGCCAGCGAGACAATTTTCATAAATTGCTCATTACGCAATTCACGTGTCACTGGTCCAAAGATACGAGTACCAATCGGCTGCAGGTTGTTGTTCAAAAGAACAGCTGCATTCCGATCGAAGCGAATGACAGAACCGTCTGGACGACGTACGCCTTTCTTAGTACGGACTACCACCGCGTTATACACATCGCCTTTCTTCGCTTTAGCGCGAGGAATCGCTTCTTTAACAGAAACTTTGATGATGTCGCCGATACCGGCATAACGACGATGAGAGCCACCCAAGACCTTAATACACTGAACTCTGCGTGCGCCGCTGTTACAAGCAACGTCAAGAGTCGATTGCATTTGGATCATTTTAAGTGCTCCGCTATCGTTACTACACAATTCCCACTATGGGACAATAAAAACACTCATTTTTGCTATTAATTTAGTCAAAAATGGCGCGCAAATATAACACCATAAAAGTGGAATGTATAGTATTAAAAAACAAACGGCCCCACATTCTGGAGCCGTTTACCTAAATACCTAATTAACTTAGGCCTTTGATACTACTTCAACCAGGGTCCAAGACTTAGTCTTAGACAAAGGACGACATTCGCGAATCGCTACTAAATCGCCTTCATTGCACTGATTCGTTTCGTCATGTGCATGGATCTTTGTCGTACGCTTAATGTATTTCCCATAAATTGGGTGTTTCACTTGGCGTTCGATAGCAACAGTAATGGACTTGTCCATTTTGTTGCTAGTTACACGACCCTGCAAAGTACGGATTTTATCAGACATTATGCACCCGCCTTAGAAGTAATAATGGTCTTAACGCGCGCAATGTTACGGCGCACCAATTTCAGTTGATTAGTCTGAGTCAACTGACCAGTGGCGTGTTGCATACGCAGGTTGAACTGCTCACGCAGCAGACCAAGTAGTTCAGCGTTCAGTTCTTCAACGCTCTTTTCTCTCAGTTCGCTCGCTTTCATTACATCACCGTCTTAGTTACGAAGGTAGTCTTAATTGGAAGCTTGGCAGCAGCCAAAGCAAACGCTTCACGAGCGATCACTTCAGAAACACCATTCATCTCATAAAGAACCTTACCAGGTTGAATCTGACATACCCAGTATTCAACGTTACCTTTACCTTTACCCATACGCACTTCAAGAGGCTTAGAGGTAATCGGCTTGTCCGGGAAAACTCGAATCCAAATTTGTCCCTGACGCTTAATGTGACGTGTCATGGCACGACGTGCAGATTCGATCTGACGTGCAGTTAAACGGCCACGGCCGACTGCTTTCAGACCAAAAGTACCAAAGCTAACTTCGGTACCGTTCGCTAGACCGCGGTTGCGGCCTTTGAACATCTTGCGAAACTTCATACGTTTAGGTTGCAGCATTGCCGGCTCTCCTATTTACCACGAGGCTTGCGCTTAGGTTGCTGCTGCTTCGGCTCTTCAATCTGTGGCAGCATTCCGTCTAGAACTTCACCTTTGAAGATCCAAACTTTAACGCCAATCACACCGTATTGGGTGTGACTTTCAGATGTAGAATAGTCGATATCAGCACGCAAAGTATGTAAAGGTACACGACCTTCACGATACCACTCATCGCGCGCAATCTCAGCTCCGCCTAAACGGCCACTAACTTGTACTTTGATACCTTGAGCACCAATACGCATTGCGTTTTGAACTGCGCGCTTCATAGCACGACGGAACATTACGCGACGCTCTAATTGCTGTGCAATTGAGTCAGCAACTAACTTGGCATCTAGCTCAGGTTTACGGATCTCAGCGATGTTAATTTGAGCAGGAGTGCCAGCAAGTTTTGACACTGCTGCACGCAATACTTCAACGTCTTCACCTTTCTTACCGATCACAACACCTGGACGGGCAGTGTGAATGGTAACGCGGATGCTTTTCGCTGGACGCTCGATAACAATCTTAGATACTGAAGCAGCTTGTAATTTCTCTACAAGAAACTTACGCACTTCCCAGTCGCTGTTCAGGTTACTTGCGTAATCTGATTTATCTGCGTACCAGGTAGAGATCCAAGGCTTGGTGATACCCAGACGGATACCATTAGGATGTACTTTCTGTCCCATTGCTCTCTCCTAGCGATCTGATACAACCACAGTAATGTGGCTGGTACGCTTCATGATACGATCAGCGCGGCCTTTAGCACGTGGCATGATACGCTTCATAGTTGGGCCTTCATCTACGAAGACGGCTCCGACTTTAAGCTCATCAATATCCGCGCCTTCGTTGTGTTCGGCGTTTGCGATAGCTGAGTCAAGTACTTTTTTAACCAGTACGGCGGCTTTCTTGGGGCTGAAAGTCAAAATTTCGAGGGCCTTAGCAACAGGCAATCCACGAATTTGATCAGCAACCAGACGGGCCTTCTGCGCAGACGTACGGGCAAAACGATGTTTAGCTAAAACTTCCATCTTATTCCTCCCGTATTAACGCTTCTTCGCTTTCTTATCTGCAGCATGGCCGCGATAAGTGCGAGTTGGTGAAAATTCACCAAGTTTGTGGCCGATCATTTCGTCAGTTACGAACACAGGAACGTGCTGACGACCATTATGGACAGCGATGGTCAAACCAATCATATTTGGAATGATCATAGAGCGACGTGACCAAGTCTTAATAGGCTTTTTGTCACCGGCTTCCATCGCTTTCTCTACCTTCTTCAGCAAGTGCAGGTCAATGAAGGGACCTTTCTTGAGAGAACGTGGCATGGCGAATCCTCTTACTATTTATTACGACGACGTACGATGTACTTGTCAGTGCGCTTGTTACTACGAGTTTTATAACCCTTAGTTGGCACACCCCATGGAGTCACTGGGTGACGACCACCAGAAGTACGGCCTTCACCACCACCGTGTGGATGGTCTACTGGGTTCATTGCAACACCACGCACTGTAGGACGTATGCCTCTCCAGCGCTTAGCACCTGCTTTACCTAACTGGCGTAGCATGTGTTCGGCATTACCAACTTCACCAAATGTCGCGCGGCAATCAACTGGCACTTTACGCATTTCGCCAGAGCGAAGACGTAGAGTGGCATATGCGCCATCACGAGCAACAACTTGTACATAAGCACCTGCAGAACGAGCGATCTGAGCACCTTTACCAGGCTTCATTTCAACTGCGTGAACTACAGAACCTACTGGGATGTTGCGCAGTGGCATAGCGTTACCGGTTTTGATCTCGGCAGCAACACCAGACTGGATCTTATCGCCAGCTTGCATGCCTTTGGCAGCAAGAATATAACGACGCTCACCATCCGCATACAATACTAACGCGATGTTAGCAGTACGGTTTGGATCATATTCCAGACGCTCAATCTTTGCAGGGATACCATCTTTATCGCGTTTGAAGTCGATTAGACGATAATGCTGCTTATGACCACCACCTACGTGACGGACAGTGATACGGCCAGTATTGTTACGGCCACCACTTTTAGATTTTTTCGCCAACAAGCCAGCAAAAGGTTTACCCTTGTGCAGGTCAGTGTTCACCACTTTAACTACGTGGCGACGACCTGGAGAGGTTGGCTTACACTTAATAACTGCCATGATAATTCTCCTTTGCTTACTCAGCGCCGCCGACGAAATCGATGTCAGCACCAGCAGCTAGAGTCACATAGGCTTTTTTCCAATCGCTACGACGACCAGTACGGCCACCAGTGCGTTTAGTTTTGCCTTTGCTCACTAAAGTGCGAACTGAATCAACTTCAACTTCAAATAGCTTAGCAACAGCAGCTTTAATTTCAGCTTTAGTTGCATCGATAGCTACGCGGAAAACAACAGTGTTGTGCTTCTCAGCGTTCACAGTGCTCTTTTCAGAGATATGTGGAGCGAGAATAACTTTTAGCAAACGTTCTTCGCGGATCATCATGCTAGCATCTCCTCGATTTGCTTCACTGCGTCAGCAGTCACAAGCACAGTGTTGAAGGCGATCAGACTCACTGGGTCTAGACCCGCTACATCACGAACGTCAACCTTGTACAGGTTACGAGCTGCTAAGAATAAGTTCTCATCAACTTCTGCAGTCACAATCAGAACGTCTTCAAGGTTCATTGCTTTCAATTTAGCTTTCAGCTCTTTAGTTTTAGGAGCTTCAACACCGAAAGATTCAACAATAACCAAACGCTCTTGACGTACCAATTCAGACAGAATGCTTCTCAGCGCGCCGCGGTACATCTTTTTGTTAACTTTTTGGCTGTGATCTTGGGTTTTAGCAGCGAATGTTACGCCACCGCCACGCCAGATTGGGCCTTTAACAGAACCAGCACGAGCACGGCCAGTTCCTTTTTGGCGCCAAGGCTTTTTGCCTGAGCCAGTTACTTCCGCACGAGTCTTTTGAGCACGAGTGCCCTGACGCGCGTTTGCAGCGTATGCTACAACTACCTGATGAACCAGTGCCTCGTTAAAGTCACGGCCGAAGGTAGTTTCGGAAACTTCAAGAGCGCTTTGCGCGTCTTTCAATACCAATTCCATTACTATCTCCTCAGACCTTAAGCTTTAACGGCAGGCTTGATAATCAAGTCGCCATTGGTAGCGCCAGGAACAGCGCCACGGACTAGTAGCAGGTTACGCTCAACATCTACACGAACAACAACTAGATTTTGAGTAGTAACACGCTCGGCACCCATATGGCCTGACATTTTTTTGCCTTTGAATACGCGACCAGGCGTTTGGTTCTGACCGATAGAACCATTCGAGCGGTGCGACAAAGAGTTACCGTGAGTCATATCTTGAGTACGGAAGTTCCAACGCTTAACGCCGCCTTGGAAGCCTTTACCTTTTGATTGACCAGTAACATCAACTTTCGCTACGTCTGCGAAAATATCAACATTTAGCTCAGCACCAACTTCAATGCCCTCGCCTTCACCGTCTACCAAACGCATTTCCCACAAACCACGACCGGCTTCAACGCCGCTCTTGGCAAAGTGACCTGCTTCTGGTTTAGTGATGCGATTGGCTTTTTTGGTGCCAGTTGTAACTTGAAGTGCACGGTAGCCGTCAGTTTCTAAAGTTTTCACTTGAGTAACACGGTTGCCTGCAACTTCAATTACAGTAACTGGTATTGAAACACCATCTTCAGTGAAGATGCGAGTCATACCAACTTTACGACCAATAAGACCGATAGCCATCTCTCAAACCTCTTCTTACTAGGATCTCAATTAACCCAAGCTAATCTGTACGTCGACACCAGCCGCAAGATCTAAACGCATTAACGCGTCAACAGTCTTTTCAGTTGGCTCTACGATGTCAACCAGGCGCTTGTGTGTACGTAATTCGTACTGGTCACGAGCATCTTTATTAACGTGCGGAGAGATCAAAATGGTATAACGCTCTTTGCGAGTAGGTAGTGGAATTGGACCACGAACCTGCGCGCCTGTACGCTTAGCAGTTTCAACGATTTCCGCTGTAGACTGATCAATTAAGCGATGATCAAATCCCTTTAAGCGGATACGGATTCTTTGGTTCTGCATTGACCAGAGCTCCTAAAATGGACATATAAAAAATCACCCTCTAGCTTCTTCAATATAGAAAAGCAGAGCGAGATGATTTAACCGTTCGACTCCCAATCGGAGCCGCTATGATAATGATTAACTTCAGCGACTAATCATTTAATTCGTCAACCTAGGTCGACGAGGGGGCCATTATACCTATCTAAATTCGGATATCAAGCCCGCTGTGTAAATAGTCATCAAATAACTATTTAACTTCAGAGTGGCGAGCATTTTACACAAATTTGTAAATAAAACCAGCCCTCAAATAAAAAAGGAAGCCGAAGCTTCCTTTTCAAACTAATTTCTATCGCAATTAAGCGATGATTTTAGCTACTACACCAGCACCAACTGTACGACCACCTTCACGGATTGCGAAGCGTAAACCTTCGTCCATCGCGATTGGGCAAATCAGAGTCACTACCATTTTGATGTTGTCACCAGGCATTACCATCTCTACGCCTTCTGGCAGTTCGATAGTACCGGTTACGTCAGTTGTACGGAAGTAGAACTGTGGACGGTAGCCTTTGAAGAATGGAGTGTGACGTCCACCTTCTTCTTTTGACAGAACATAAACTTCTGATTCAAAAGTGGTGTGTGGGTTGATTGAACCTGGTTTAGCCAATACTTGACCACGTTCTACGTCATCACGCTTAGTACCACGTAATAACACACCACAGTTCTCACCTGCACGACCTTCGTCAAGCAGTTTACGGAACATTTCTACACCAGTACACGTTGTTTTAGTCGTTGTGCGAACACCAACGATTTCAACTTCGTCACCCACTTTAACAATACCACGCTCAACACGACCAGTGACTACTGTACCACGGCCTGAAATTGAGAATACGTCTTCGATTGGCAGTAGGAACGGCTTATCGATGTCACGTTGTGGTTCTGGAATGTAAGAATCCAGTGCTGCGGCTAATTCAAGGATCTTAGCTTCCCACTCTGGTTGACCTTCTAGGGCCTTCAGAGCTGAACCTTGGATTACTGGTAAATCATCACCTGGGAAATCGTATTCTGACAGAAGTTCACGCACTTCCATTTCAACCAATTCCAGTAAC
>NZ_JAKKRL010000023.1:0-51786 GCF_025654335.1 Shewanella sp. SM21 | reverse complement strand
CTCAAAGAACTACGTTCTTAAAGCCCTGCAGGCATTTGCTAATGATGATAAACGAGATACTCTTTATTACTCTCGGGCAGCTATAGAAAGCCTAACGGATCGGTTATGGACTTGGATGGGAAGAAGTGGAGATGGGCGTATTGAACTTAAACTTAGTGGGCCAAGATCACCTTGGGAATTGAATAATAAGTGCAATAAAATTCGTTCTTCCTTGAGAAGGAATCAGAATCAGTCTATTTCAATTATTTCTTCTCTGGGAGCTCTAGATGCATTATTAGGGGTGGCTGGCGGCTCAATAGAATGGGGATACCTAAATAGTGGAACTCATGATTCTCAGCGAGATGGTGAGTTTGATCGCTCGGCTGTTGAAACTATTGTCCAAGCTGTAGGGGCATTAGATCAAGCGTTAACGGATCTTCAAAATGGGCGATAAAAAGTAGCACATAACAAGTCAAAGCACTCGGACGCAGCAAAGCTGCGCTGGTCTTTGAGGCGTTAATCCATAGAAATTTTTATCCGAAACTGACGAGTTAGAGTTAATGCTTTAACTCGGAAGTGTCCAAAAATGACTTTGATGGTGCTAGCTTCTACGAGTAGATTTAACAACACCATCAAAACTGTCAGATCCTGTATGAGTTACTGCATATAAATAATTATCAATTCGCCTTTTTAGGAGTGTTGATAATATCCTTCAAATATTGCGACAATTTTTCTAACGCTTCCCTTCGCTCATCGAAATAATCATGCTGGTTATAAATCCCTTCAACGCCCTTCAGTTTGTGGTTGAGGCAACGTTCAGCAACGTGTCCTGACGTACCTTGTTTGGCAAGCAGGGTGCGGCAGGTACGACGTAGATCGTGCACAGTGAAGTGGGGCATATCACCCATTAAGTTTGGGGGTTGTTTTTTCTTACCGGCTTCGTGGCCAAATAGTTTAGTGATCGCTCGGTTTAGCGTATCAGGGCCCATATGGGGATTTTTACTGGAGCGTCTGCTTGGAAAGACATAATCTGAGCCACACGCTCTAATTTTTAATTCATATAGCCATTCCATCACTATGGGAGGCAATGGAATCGCAATACCCACTCCTGATTTGCTTCTGTTTTTGGACAGATTCCACACCTTTTCATCAAGATTAAACTCCTTCCAAGGCGCTTCAGCCAACTCAGACTTACGTACTCCCAATGTAATCAGTAGTGCGCAGGCTAGGTAATTGTCACGGCTAAAACTGTCACTATTTTCCCTAGCGATCTTAAAAAACGTGGTGACTTCCTCTAGCGTTAAAGCGCGGTCTTTACTTTTTTCTAAGCCACCAGCATCTGATATAGAAAATGCACTGGCTGGATTTGCACCAAGTAAATCTAGTTTTATGCCGTGATTAAAAAGCTGCTTACAGTACATTAGAGCATCGTTAGCGATGGCGGGGCGGCCTGTCGCGGCGATAGTTTTGAGGATGTCTCTGATATCTCTAGCTGTAACAGTATCGATACTAAAGCTGCCTATATGCGGCGCGATATCCTTGCGATAGATACGTTCTGGAATATTGGCGTATTTAAGTCGATTGATGTTACCAAGGTGCCAATCAGCAAAAAGCTCATCAACAGTTTTGATTTGAGATTGCTCTGCACGTTTTTTGGCTACGAGCGGGTCGAGACCATCGCGAAACTGTTTCATTTTGGTAGCAGCTTCTGCACGCGCATCAGCAAGAGACATATCACTGTATTTTGCTAAGGTCATTTCTTTGCGTTTAGATTGCGCCGTGTAACGGAGCATCCAATATGGAACGCCAAGTTTTGGGACAACAAAATACAGACCGTTTCCATCTGCATACCGGCCTGGCTCTCCTTTTGCCTTGGACTCAATCTCTTTTACTGTCAGGTTTCCCATAAATACATTCCCCATCATGACCTTAAGGTTGCTTTTATGAAAGCCAACAATACCCACCGCTGGCGATCGGGATTATTGTAGCATACCCACCAATATACCCACCATATGGTGGTGGGTAATGGTGGGTATAGATGGATGTTAGTAGACGGTTTATATGCTAAAACTGATTAAAAACAATAGTTAATAATTCTAGGTGGATGTTTGTGGGCATTATTCAACGTTCTGGATCTGCTCGCGCATTTGCTCGATGAGCACTTTAAGTTCAACTGCGGCTGAGGTGATTTCAGTGCTGATGGATTTAGAGGCGAGTGTGTTCGATTCGCGGTTGAATTCTTGCATCATAAAATCTAAACGGCGACCTTCGCTGCCGCCTTTTTTGAGGATGCGGCGAGCTTCGGCCACATGGGCTTCGAGTCTGTCCATTTCTTCGGCGACATCTTGTTTCTGAGCCAGAAGCACCATTTCTTGCTCGATGCGGGCTGGGTCGAATTCACCTTTGATTTCTGCAAGGCGGTTGGTGAGCTTTTCGCGTTGATACAGCATCACCGTTGGCATGTGCTCGCGTACGACGGCGATTTGCTCGCTGACTCCGTCTAAGCGGCTTAACAGCATGTCTTTGATGGCTTCGCCTTCACGGCCACGGGCTTCGATGAATTGATCTATGGCTGAGTCGAAGGCTGTCATCAGATCGGCGCCGATGGCATCCATATCTTGTTCACCGCTCGCGAGCACACCCGGCCAGCGCAGGATGTCGGTCAGATTGACATCGCCTTGTCCCGCTTCTTGCTTGAGCCAAGTGGCGGCGCCTAATAACTGTTTTGCTAGCGCTTGATTCAACTGCAGCTCGTTATTGCTGTTGTCTGCCAGCTCGTAGCGCAAATTGACTTCCACTTTGCCGCGGCTTAAACGTTTACGAAGGCGGTCGCGCAGTACGGGTTCGAAGCTGCGGAATTGCTCGGGTAAACGTAGGTAAGTTTCGAGATAACGTTGATTGACTGAGCGAATTTCCCAGGAGGCAGTGCCCCATTGTGCTTTGTGCTCGATGCGAGCGTAGGCTGTCATGCTTTGGATCATGGGTTGTCCTAATGGTGTAATCGTCATAATGAGAGGCGATTATAGAGTCAATGGCTTTAGGATTAAAGGCATACAGTAAATATACCCAAGCTACCTGAAGATACGAGTTTCAGAGCGCCTAGGATGCTTCAATTCAAGGCGCAGCAATGACAGAATGTCGGCTACCTTTTGAATTGATGCAACACGGAAGTGAAGTGCCCTAGGCGTTCCGTCCCGGCGGTTGATGTTAACCACGGGGTAACGCACTTTATGCTGCGTTGGTTATTTTTAACTTAGTCCACTAGGTCCGCAAATAACCGCAATCGCCATGGATGGCGTGAATGCCATTTATGCAGGAGCAATAAATGGCCTTGCCTAAAGTGCGTTAAACTCCCGCTGAATTCTGCATCTTCAGGTTGTTTGGGTATAAGGACACTGATTAGGCGTTTGAGTGTGATGAGTTTGCCAGAGAATCACCCTAAGCATGGCATCCTAAGGCTCAAGCCCTTATAATATGCAGCCAAAATCGGTCAATGACTCAGAATACAGGAATCTCGCATGCGTCCAAGTAACAGAACGCCAGCACAAACTCGTCCCATCACTATCACTCGCCAGTTTACGGCCCATGCCGAAGGTTCTGTGTTAGTGGAATTTGGCGAAACGAAAGTGCTTTGTACCGCCAGTTTTACTGAAGGTGTGCCACGTTTCCTTAAAGGTCAGGGTCAAGGCTGGGTGACTGCGGAATACGGCATGTTGCCACGTTCGACCCATAGCCGTATGGATCGTGAAGCCGCTCGCGGTAAGCAATCTGGCCGTACACAAGAAATTCAACGTCTTATCGGTCGTGCACTACGCGCCTGTGTGGATATGAAAGCCCTAGGCGAAAACACTATCGTGATCGACTGTGATGTGATCCAAGCTGACGGTGGCACACGCACTGCCTCTATCACTGGCGCCTGTGTGGCCTTAGTGGATGCGTTGAACTGGGCGCGTGGTAAAGGCATCATTAAATCTAACCCGCTGAAATTCCTTATCGCTGCTGTCAGCGTCGGTATTTACAAGGGTGAAGCGATAAGCGATCTAGAATATATCGAAGACAGCGCCGCAGAAACTGACATGAACGTCGTGATGACAGAAACGGGCAAGATCATCGAAATTCAAGGCACCGCCGAAGGCGAGCCATTCAGCCACGAAGAATTACTCGAACTGTTGGCATTGGCGAAGAACAGTATTCGTGAAATCGTCGATGTGCAGAAAGCCGCCCTGAACTAATATTGTGGTGATGAAAAAGCCCCGTCATGTTATAGAGTGCGGGGCTTTTTATTAACTGCAGCTTTTTATCTGCAGCAAGATGCTAGTGTAGTGCAAGCCCTGTACCGAATAAAAATTCCTCATAATAAAAAACCAATAAAATACAAAGTCGTAAGGAGATATTGTGAAAGCTTATCAACGTGAGTTTATTGAATTTGCCCTAGAACGTCAGGTGTTGCGATTTGGCGAATTTACCCTTAAATCGGGCCGTATCAGTCCTTATTTCTTCAATGCGGGTTTGTTCAATACTGGCCGTGACTTAGCGCGTTTAGGTCGTTTTTATGCCGCTGCGTTAGTGGACTCTGGCATTGATTACGACTTGCTGTTTGGCCCTGCTTACAAAGGTATTCCGATTGCTACGACTACGGCCGTTGCCCTGTGTGAGCATCACGATATTGACATTCCTTACTGCTTTAATCGCAAAGAGAAAAAAGATCACGGCGAAGGTGGCAGCTTAGTCGGTAGCGAGCTTAAAGGCCGCGTGATGCTGGTGGATGATGTGATCACTGCAGGTACTGCGATCCGTGAATCGATGGAAATCATCGAAGCCCATAAAGCACAATTAGCTGGCGTGTTGATTGCCTTAGACAGACAAGAGAAAGGCAAGGGCGAGTTATCGGCCATCCAAGAAGTTGAGCGTGATTTTGGTTGTGGCATAGTGGCAATTATTAAACTCGCCAACCTAATCAGTTATTTGTCTGAAAAACCAGGGATGGAAGTGCAACTTGCCGCCGTGAGCCAGTACCGCGAGCAATACGGGATTTAAGTCTAGTGTTTGGCCGCTGGTATTAATCAAGCGGTTATCGCAGGCTTGGTGAAATCAGTTAATCAGCCAGCATTGATCTTAGCTAGGTTGAGAAGGGTTTGATTGAGTGAGTATGAAAACAAAAAACGCTGCGATTCTATAGAAGGAATCGCAGCGTTTTTTATTGAGCTGTATTGATTGCTATTGATTTAGGCACGCTTTAAATCACGTTAAGTTTCAATACTTTTATTTAGACTGGTGCAAAAACTCGGCGCGAGTTGCGGGGTTAGATTTGAAAATACCGCCCAGCGCTGTGGTAGTGGTCGAACTGGTGGAGTCCATCACGCCACGGGATTTTACGCAGTAATGCACGGCATCCATTTTAACGGCAACGTCTTTGGTTTCGAGCAAGGTTTGTAGCGCGACTAACACTTGCTGAGTCAAACGCTCTTGTACCTGAGGGCGTTGAGCAAAGAAACGCACAATACGGTTAATCTTTGATAAACCAATGATTTTTTTGCGTGGTAGATAAGCTATGGTCGCAGTGCCATCGATAGTCACTAAATGATGTTCGCAGGTGCTGGTAAGGCTAATGTCTTGCACTCGCACCATTTCATCGAAGCCCATCTTATTGTCGATAACCGTGATCTTAGGGAAGTTCGCATAATCTAAGCCGGAGAAGATTTCATCGACGTACATTTTAGCAATGCGGCGCGGCGTATCGGCAAGGCTATCATCTGACAGATCCAATGACATTAATGTCAGGATTTCTTTCATATGATGTTCAATCTTGTCTTTACGTTCTTCACTGCTGTAAACGCTTGGGAGCATTGGGGTTTCAAGTCCACGTTCTAATAACGCAGCTTGTACTTTTACTGCTGCTTCACTTAATGCCATCTTATCCTCCACTACGTCGTAGCGGCTATAACAGAAAACCTATGCTGATCATCGCGTGGTACTTGGGCTGTTCAGCATCAGATACAAATTATTGTTATTCTCGCTAGGGCAAGAATAGGGGGAGGAGGATAGCGCGAATTGCAGACAATTCATACCGAAAAACGCGCATAGGCCACATGAAAAAGCCGATAGTCCTTATCGGATATCGGCTTTAAATCTACCACTGCCAATCGAGTTTAGCCTAGTAGTGTCGGCAAGTTTGAGTCAATTCTAAAGTTTTAGGTTGGTTTTTAGGAAACTGAGCATTTGTTCATAGTATTTCGCTCTATGCTCATCGTTATAAAAACCGTGGCCTTCATTGTCCATCACCAGTTTTTGGTAAGGATAATTGTGAGCTTTTAGGCCTTTTTCGAGGGATTCGAGTTGTTCAATTGGCGCTCGCTCATCTTCACCACCATGCACCAATAGTATGTTTGCTTTGAGTTTATCGACGTTTTCAGAAGGAGACATTGCTTTAAGTACCGCTTTATCTTGGCCAAGCACATCCTTGAGATAGCTAGTACCAGAACGGCTGTTGGCGACATCGCCTTCATTAAACATCAATTCAAGATCATATACGCCAGCTACACCTATGGCGCATTTAAACATATCTGGCGCAAGCACAGCGCTCTGCAAGGCGCTGTACCCACCAAAGCTACCACCAACGATACAGATGCGTTCCTTATCGGCAAAACCTTGGTCAATAACGTACTGGGTTGCGTCGATAATGTCATGCTGAATATCTGAGCCCCATTTTTGATAGCCAGCGCGTTCAAATTGATCGCCATATCCGCCTGAACCACGGAAGTTGACCTGTAGAACTGCTATGCCTTGGCTTGCTAGATATTGGTTTTGTGGGTCAAAGCCCCACCAGTCACGGATACCGTGTGGACCACCGTGTGGATTGACGACTAAGGGTAGGTTTTTAGCTTCTTTACCAAAGGGGAGCGTTAGATATCCATGGAGTTGTTTACCATCACGGCTGGTGAAAGTGATGGGTTTAACATCAGCCATTTGCTCTGGGTCGAGCCATTTTTTAGCGGCGGCTAGATATTCAAGTTTTAGTGTTTTCGTATCAAATATGTAGTAATCGCCAGGGTTTCGATCATTAAACGCAAGTACGACGAGTTTTGCTGCATCTCGGGTTTCGCTAACAATTCGTACTTGGTGACCGGGGAGAGCACCCAGCAGATCTTTTAGCAATTTAGCGTGCGAATCCTCATTATCGACAAAGGCATAACTTGGGTAACCATTTTCAAACTCGACGGCATAAAGTTGTTTATTGGTGCCGTTAATCCAAAAGTTGCTAGGGTCAACGTTTTCATCCTGAATGATTTCAGTTTTATCGCCCGTTTCGAGATTAATTTTGTAAACCCCTAAGGTTTCACCTTGGGATCGACCGGCGGCATAAATCGTATTTTTATCATCGGCAAAGGAGAGTGGTTTAAAATCAGCAAGACCTAGATTTAGTTTATCGGTATTTACCCAGTTACCGTCTTTGCGGTAGAACACTTTAGTAATGTTTTTATTGTCCTCACCGGCAACGAAGCGGACTTCACCTTGATGGTCTGTCATAAAACGGGCTCGGCCGATAGGTGAGCCTGTGATGCGTTTACGTGTGCCATTGAACAAGTCTACGCGATAGACATCTTGTGATAGTTCAAAGTCAAGATTGATCCTATCATTCCATGGAATAGCATTAACTAACATGTAGCGTTCATCATCTGGCAGAGGATCGAGGATAAACGCGCTCGCCCGCATAGGGGTATTTTTCTTGATATTTGAACCTGTTTGTTGCTCGCCACTCTCGAAGCCGAATAAATACGCTTTTCGTGAACCATCGGCATTTACCGCCATCAATTCACCGTAGTAGATAGGTGTGTCTTGCCAGCCTTTTAGGTATTCTTTTGCCAGTACCAGTCGCTCACTGTTGGCCCATTCATAGTCGCCGACTTGAGCATTATCGGGAAAACGTATCGCATTGAGGAGTTTTTTGGTTTGGGTATCTAAGACTAAGAGAACGTTTTTACCTTCGACACTTGTGATAGCGCTTAAGTATTTACCAGTAGGCGATATTTTTACATCCGAGTACTCATCACCTTTGCTGAATAACTGTGCTTGCGATAACGCATTCGCGTTGGAGCTATTGGCTGCAAAGGTGGATATTGGAAGTATTGGTAAGCAAAGTGTCGCCAACATGGCTAATCGGAAGAGTTTCATCTGACATCCTTGTAAAATCATTGTGTTTTTTGTTCTTAAAATGTTTTTCGAGGATAAAACAAAAGATGGGGCGAAACAAGGAAGGAATATCGAAAATAAAGGACGATAGTTACCGTCCTTTATGTTGAAAAATCATTAGCTTTGTAAAAGTTGGTGCTGGATAAAACGCCACTGTTCATCGAAGTGTGTCGTCGGTTTGAGTTTGAATTCACTTCGTACAAATTGAGCGATTCGGCCTTCGGCAAAGGCTAACAGTAAATTGGCTAATATGGCTTCGTCTAAGTTGAAGCCTTTACCTTCTCGCAGGGTTTTTTCCCGTAAAATTTGCTTTAACTGGGTTTCAATTTTGGCAAATAAGTTACCAATACGGCTTCGCAGGCGTTCATTTTCACCGAGTAGAGCATCACCGTTGAGAACGCGGGAAATTCCTGGGTTACGCTCGGCAAAGATCAGCAGCAGTTGCAGTACCAACTGGCAGCGCTTCATGGTGTCTTTTTCGTCATCCATGATTAAATTGATGCGCGACAATAACGACTCTTCGATAAATTCGATTAGGCCTTCGAACATCCGCGCTTTACTCGGGAAGTGGCGATACAGTGCGGCTTCCGATACACCGACTTCTGAGGCCAGTTTCGCTGTGGTGATCCTTTGTCCTGGGTTGGTTTCTAGCATCTGCGCTAGACATTGCAGAATGTGTTCACGACGATTAATTTTTGGGCTTACAGCCATTGCAGTATCCTTGGCTCAATAACGACTTAGGGGATTATTTAGTGCCTGAATGGCCAAATCCGCCTTCACCACGGTCTGAGCTGTCGAACTCATCAACGAGTTTGAATTGTGCTTGTACCACAGGAACAAACACCAGTTGCGCGAGACGATCGCCCATTTCTAAGGTGAATGGACTGTCACCACGATTCCAACAAGATACCATTAAGGGGCCTTGGTAATCTGAATCTATGAGTCCGACTAGATTCCCCAGTACGATACCGTGTTTATGGCCAAGGCCTGAGCGCGGTAAAATCACCGCTGCAAGTCCTGGGTCGGCCACATGAATGGCAATCCCCGTGGGAATGAGCACTGTTTCACCCGGTGCTATGGTTAAAGCCGTGTCTATCATGGCGCGAAGATCCATGCCTGCACTGCCTGCGGTGGCGTAAGCGGGCAAGGGAAATTCTGAGCCGATACGGGAGTCGAGAATTTTTAATTCAATCGGTGTTTTCATGTATTTGTTTTTTCTTTCACTATCAACGAAAGTAATTGCCGTGCCAACGTGAGTTTGTCAGTAGCAGGCAAATCTTGACTGCCGTGCGGCCAGAAAACACGCAGGGCATTAGCATCGGCATTAAAGCCTAGGCCAGCAATGGAAACGTCGTTTGCGGCGATCATGTTCAAGTTTTTACGTTTGAGCTTATCACGCGCATAGGCTTCTACATCATGGGTTTCGGCGGCAAATCCCACCACAAAAGGACGGTTAGGTAAGCTCGCAACCGTGGCTAAGATATCAGGATTCCTCACCAGCGCAAGTTGCATTTCTTCGGTCGATTTTTTGATCTTACAGGTAGCAATATCGCTAATGCGGTAGTCTGCAACGGCGGCGCAGCCAATAAAAATATCTTTTTTATCAACGTTATCCATAACAGCATCGAGCATATTTTGCGCCGATTCAACATCAATGCGTGTCACGCCTTCTGGGGTGCTTAGATTTACTGGGCCTGAGACTAAGGTGACTGTTGCCCCCATATCTGCCGCGGCTTTGGCCAGTGCAAAGCCCATTTTTCCAGAACTGTGATTTGAAATGTATCTGACGGGATCAATTGCTTCACGGGTTGGTCCGGCGGTAATCAGCACCGACTGTCCTGCGAGTGGCTTAAATTCAACGGCGTCAGGCGTGGCAAAAAATTGTGTAGCCAGTTCCGCTATGTCTAATGGCTCTAACATACGACCAGGACCCACTTCACCACAGGCCTGACTGCCACTGGCGGGTCCCCAAAGTGTAAAACCACGTGATGCTAGGCTAGTTAAATTAGCTTGAGTTGCCAGATTACGGTACATCTGTTGGTTCATTGCTGGACACAGGGCAATTGGCGCCTCAGTGGCAAGACACGTGGTGGTGATTAGCTCATCGGCCATGCCTGCATTAATCCGCGCCAATAGGTTTGCGGTTGCAGGGGCGATGATGACGAGATCTGCCCAACGAGCGAGTTCTATATGACCCATGGCTGCTTCTGCTGCGGGGTCGAGCAAGCTAGATGCCACTGGATGTCCAGACAACGCTTGCAGCGTCAGAGGCGTGATAAATTCCATCGCACTTTGGCTCATCACCACGCGCACATCAAAACCACGCTCTTTCAAGCGACGTACTAAATCAGCACTTTTATAGGCCGCAATACCGCCGCCAATGCCCAGCAGGACGTTTTTATTTGTCAGACTCACAGACATCATCCGAGATAGAAATAATGCCGGCAACAATATCACAAAGCGGTGAATTTTAGTGACTATCCCAGTTCAAAAAATCTCGTCCATACTCAGTAAAGTGAAAATATGTGAGATGACAGGGAGGTCGCATGGGGATTAAAGATTGGCCTGAGGGCGAAGGTCCCAGAGATAAACTGTTACAAAAAGGAGCTGCGCATCTCTCGGATGCTGAATTACTGGCAGTATTGCTGCGTAACGGTTTAGCTGGATTAAACGCGGTTGACCTTGCTAGGTCGCTTATTTGCGAGTTTGGCGGCCTCAGAAACCTGCTCTGTGCCCCAAGAAATCAGGTGTGTCGACTTCCGGGCGTAGGACCTGTAAAATACGCCCAGCTTCAAGCTGCGGCCGAATTAGCGCGGCGTGTAGCGCAGGAAAATCTGCAAAGAGGTCAGGTTTTGACAAATCCCGATTTAACTCGGGACTATTTAATGCGACAATTGGCCGATCGCTCCTATGAAGTGTTCGCAGTTTTACTGCTGGATAGCCAGCATAGAGTGATTCAATTTGTCGAATTATTCCGCGGCACAATAGACTCAGCCTCAGTATATCCACGTGAAGTGGTGAGCTTAGTGCTGGAGAAAAAGGCCGCAGCAGTTATAGTTTGTCATAATCATCCGTCTGGTATTGCCGAGCCCAGTCAGGCTGACCGACGAATAACTGAGCGATTAAAAAATGCGTTAGCAACCATAGACGTATCCTTGTTGGACCATATGGTTGTAGGTGATCGAGAGATAGTTTCTTTTGCAGAACGAGGCTGGATTAATTAATCTAACACTTGATCTTCACTCTGTGATCGTGTATAAAATGCGCCCTCTTTGTGCCTCGGGCGACGGCCATACGAGGCACATTAATGCTCGAGCGTTAAAATTGTTTTTGGAGAAGATTGACATGTCAAGAGTATGCCAAGTTACTGGCAAGAAGCCGATGGTTGGTAACAACCGTTCGCATGCAAAAAACGCGACCCGTCGTCGTTTTTTACCTAACCTACAAAACCACCGTTTTTGGTTAGAAGAAGAAAAGCGTTTCGTACAGTTACGTGTATCTACTAAAGGTATCCGTCTGATCGACAAAAAAGGTATCGAAGTTGTTGTTGCTGAACTTCGTGCCCGTGGCGAGAAGGTATAATAGATCATGGCTAAAGCTAAAGGTAATCGTGAGAAGATCAAATTAGTTTCTACAGCTAAGACTGGTCACTTCTACACAACTGAAAAAAACAAGCGTAACATGCCTGAAAAAATGGAAATCAAAAAATTTGATCCAGTTATTCGTCAGCACGTTATCTACAAAGAAGCCAAAATCAAGTAATCCTTGGTTAGTGTTTCGAGAAAAGCCCCTTATTTAAGGGGCTTTTTTTTGCATTTTTTTAGTGGCTAGTCATCAAGTTGAGATAATTGCCTCGCAAACTGATGCCGCTGAATCATCCCCTGTGAAGTTAAAAAAGTGTGAACACTTACTGAAAATATAAAATAGTGCAGTTCTAAGCACTTTAAATCATCAAATCTGCACTTTAGTGAGAATAAATTCTTTATATGTGAATTAAAATGCAATACCATACGCGAAAGTTAGCGATTCATTCCTGGTGTGTCATAGTGACGCTGCCAGCTCAAAAATGAGGTGTAAATAACGCGTGCGTACCACTGAACTGGTTGATGGATTTCGTCATTCTGCCCCCTATGTTAATGCCCACAGAGGTAAAACTTTTGTGGTCATGCTGGGTGGTGAAGCTTTGGCTCAAAATCAATTCCGCGCCATCTTAAATGATGTCGCCCTGCTGCACAGTTTAGGGATCAAAGTGGTGTTGGTATATGGCGCTAGGCCGCAGATTGATGCTGCATTAGCCGCCAACGGTATTGCGCCTGCCTACCACGACGGTGTGCGTATCACGGATGAAGATTCGCTCAAAGTGATTAAGCAAGTTGCGGGTGCACTGCAATTTGATATCACAGCGCGTTTATCCATGAGTTTAAGTAATACGCCGATGCAAGGTGCGCAAATTAACTTAGTGAGCGGCAACTTTGTGATTGCTCAACCACTGGGTGTGGATAATGGTGTGGACTTTTGTCTGAGTGGCAAAGTGCGTCGTATTGATGTGCAAGGCTTAAAACGTCAGTTAGATAATCACTGCATCGTATTGATGGGGCCGATTGCGGCTTCGGTTACTGGTGAAAGCTTTAATCTCACCGCCGAGGAAATCGCGACTCAAGTGGCAATTAAGCTCAAAGCCGACAAGATGATCGGCTTTAGCTCACAGAACGGTATTCTCGATCGTAATGGCGATGTGATTGCCGAGTTGATGCCAAATGATGCGCAAAACATCATGAACAAGCTGGCCGAGCAAGGGTCTGCTTGTGTTGGCACTATGGCGTTTCTCAAAGCCAGTATCGATGCTTGCCGCAATGGCGTACCGCGTTGTCATTTAGTTAGCTACCTCGAAGATGGCGCCTTGTTGCAGGAACTGTTTTCTCGCGAAGGGATAGGCACGCAAATCGTGACTGAGAGTGCCGAGCGTTTACGCTGTGCGTCGATCGCTGATATTGGCGGTGTACTGAACCTTATCCGTCCATTGGAGGAGCAAGGCATTCTGGTGCGTCGTAGCCGTGAGCAGCTTGAGATCGAAATCGAACAGTTCATGTTGATTGAACGCGATGGTTTAGTGATTGGTTGTGCTGCGCTCTATCCTTTTGAAGAGGACAATGCGGGTGAGTTTGCTTGTTTGGTGGTGCATCCTGATTATCGCGATGCCGATAGAGGGAGCTTACTGCTGAAGAACATTATCAATCAGGCCAGAAACCGTGGTTATTCACGATTGTTTGCATTGACAACTCGGAGCATTCACTGGTTCTTAGAGCATGGTTTTGTGATTGAAGATGTTGAAGCACTGCCGCAGAAGAAGAAGCAGTTGTATAACTATCAACGCCGCTCCAAAATTCTCGCGCTCGATCTTTAAGCCGTTCTAAATCAATCCAATCAATGTCAGCCTAGTACTCATATTAGCGCTGGCATTTTTATCGACATAATATGTCTTTGTTGGCAGATTAAGGCTTCACTGCACGGGAGATACTGCCAATGAGTCCTCAATTTTTTGAACTCGCCCCTTTAACCCAAACCTCTATCTTCAGTTTTATCGTCTTATTGCTCGGTTTAGCGGGTATCTTACTGATGTTATGGCTAAAAAATATGCCTAAGATAGCGAAGTCAGCGAGTTTAGGTATATTGCTGGTGATGATGGGCGGATTTTCTTGGGTCTTCTATCAATCGAATAGCGCCGAATTAGTGTTAACCGATACAGAGCTCACATTGGATGTTCCCTTCTATAAAGTGCAGTTATCCCGCGTGGATTTATTGCCCGCCGAGGCACGCATAGTCGATTTGCAACAAGAGGCAGATTTAACGCCGAGATTTAAAGCCAACGGTATAGGCATGCCAGGATTTCAATTGGGTTGGTTTAATCTACAAGGGAAAGGCAGGGCATTTTTGGCGATAACAGATAAATCGCAGTTAGTGTTAGTGCCAACGACTAAAGGCTACAGTTTATTACTGACAGTACCGCAAGGGAGTGAGTTTTTAGCACAGTTACAAAAGTAATCATCATATGTCATCACTTCTGCAACTGTGTATCGGCGTGATAATGCTTACGCCGTCTTGCGTTTATAGGCCATATCTAAGGTAAAGACGAGTAGCGCGCTCCAGATAAAGCCGAAGGTCACGCCTTTTTCGGCATCGAAGGGCTCATTGAACAGACTCACCGCGAGGATGAACATAATACTCGGGCCAATATATTGGAAAAAGCCGAGCATAGACAATGGAATACGTACCGCTGCCCCTGCAAAACACAGCAAAGGAATGGTAGTCACTATCCCAGCCGCCATTAACATCAGATTCAATTGCCAATCGTTAGTCAGCATGCTCGCCGTGGCAGTGTCTAAGGTTGCGACGAGATAAATCAGCGCTACCGGTAATAACACTGCGGTTTCGACCAATAATCCGGCCTTAGCATCCACATTGACCTTTTTTCGCAGCAGCGCATAGAAACCAAAGGTGCCCGCGAGTGCCAGTGAGACGATGGGAATTGAGCCAAAAGAGATTAACTGGATCAATACGCCAGCGCTGGCGAGTGAAACCGCAAACCATTGCAGTTTACGCAATCTTTCGCCTAGAAATAACATACCGAGTAAGACGTTGAGTAAAGGATTGATGAAGTAACCTAGGCTGGCATCGAGCATGTGATCGTTATTTACCGCCCAGATAAATAGTAGCCAGTTTCCCGCGATCAATATGGAAGTAATGGTGAGAACCATCAGCTGTTTAGGCTGTTTAAACAGTAAGCGTAAGCGTGAGAACCCGCCGATAAACTGCATAATCATCAGCATAAACACGAATGACCAAATCACCCGATGGAGCAAAATTTCGGTGGCGGAAACATGGTTGAGTAATTTGAAATATAAAGGCGCAAAACCCCACATACAGTAAGCACTGACGGCAAGTAGGATCCCTTTGCGGTATTCAAGATCTGGCATGAGACATCTTCGAAGAACAACAAGGTGGCGATTGTAGGTGTGTCTGACCGCTGACTCAAGGGCATCGCCGTGTTCTTTTCGTTACAGAATATCTCCGCAATAGATTGAATGGGCGATTAAAGTGAGTAACCATCCTGTTAATTAAGACGTTTACCTTAGTCAATTTTGAGCCCTAAGGCACTAATACACATCTAAATTTAACCACCTAACCCACCATATAAGTCCCTGTTCCAAAAGCGATATGCGTGCCTTGCTCATTATGTAGTTCCATGCGGCATACTGAAACTCGATTACCCGCACGAATGACGCTGCCCGTGCCCGTAAAGGTGAGGCCG
Organism: Shewanella sp. SM21; assembly: GCF_025654335.1. Taxonomy (NCBI): domain Bacteria; kingdom Pseudomonadati; phylum Pseudomonadota; class Gammaproteobacteria; order Alteromonadales; family Shewanellaceae; genus Shewanella; species Shewanella sp. SM21. The sequence continues at coordinate 36,308 of NZ_JAKKRL010000023.1, read as the reverse complement.
CGTCCCGGCCGCAGATAATCGACGCGCATATCAATCGTCCCTAAAGTTTGGAGGCGTTGTTGTAATTCTTCAATCGTCCAATCTTCACGGCTTGCAACCAGTCCTGCAAATGCGGTGAGTCCGCCGACCACATCTAGTACTGTAGCTGTGACACCGCCGTGGAGGATCTGTTGATGGATATTGCCAATAAGTTCTGGTTTCATATTGATGACCACTTCGACACCGTCGACATCGTAGCGTTTAATATCGAGCCCGAGCAGATTATGAAAAGGGACATGTTGATCAAAGACTTCTGCCACTCGGCTTAATATCTCGGCTTGGATTGGGTTTGTCATGGTTTCTCATCCTTGTCACTGAGTGACGGTATTAGGCGTAATTGGATTTGTTATCAACACTTAGATTAACAAAGTGCGGCTTAGAGCAATTAATCTACAGTGAAGCGTGCGCAGAATGCAACTTAAGCTAGATTGAAGATAAATTGGCTATGGGCATTATGGTTAGTTGAGGGAGGGCGATCTTAGTCGATGACATTTATCCAGAATGGGTTTACGACAAGATGGCGCAAGACAGGAGCGGTTCAGTCCTTTAGAATAGGCCCCCTCACTTTTGACATAGAAGATCCATGGAAAAGCTCGTACTCGACACGCATGATGATCCGCTCTCGCAACGCCTCGCACAGGTGTTTGGTTACCGTGACTTTAGGGACGGTCAGCGGGAGGTGATAGAACGTGTCTGCGGCGGGCAAGATTGCTTAGTGATCATGCCAACGGGCGGCGGTAAGAGTCTGTGTTATCAGTTACCTGCCTTGATGATGAATGGCATCACTATTGTCGTCTCCCCATTGATTTCTTTGATGAAAGATCAAGTCGATAGCTTGTTGCAAACCGGTGTTGCTGCGGCTTATCTGAATTCCTCATTGCCGCGCGAGCAGAGTGCCGAAGTATTAAGGCAGCTACGCCACGGTGAGTTAAAACTGCTTTATGTGTCACCTGAACGTTTATTAACCGCTGATTTTATTGAGCGCATGCAGTCGCTCCAGCTCGCGATGTTTGCCATCGATGAGGCGCATTGTATCAGTCAGTGGGGTCATGATTTTCGCCCAGAATATGCGGCGCTCGGCCAGTTAAAGCAACTCTTCCCCTATGTGCCCATGATGGCGCTGACCGCAACAGCAGATCAGGCGACTCGGCAGAGTATTTGTGAGCGGCTCGGTATTGACCCATTCCGTTTACTTTCAAGTTTCGATCGGCCCAATATTCGCTATACAGTCGCCGAAAAGCTTAATGCAGCTAATCAGTTACGACATTTTTTAACGCAGCAGAATGGTACTAACGGCATTATTTATTGCAGCAGTCGTCGCCGTGTCGATGAAGTGGCTGACCGTTTATGCCTGCAAGGTTTTAATGCCAAGGCCTATCATGCGGGAATGACGCAGGAAGACCGTGGTGCAGTACAGGATAGTTTCCTTAAAGATCAAATTGATATTGTGGTTGCCACTGTGGCTTTCGGTATGGGGATTAATAAGTCTAATGTGCGCTTTGTAGTGCATTACGATATCCCGAAAAGTATCGAAGCCTATTATCAGGAAACGGGCCGAGCAGGACGTGATGGGCTCGATGCAGAAGCTTTTATGTTGTTCGATCCCGCCGATATTGGTCGGGTGCGACATTTGATTGAACAGTCCGAGCCAGGACCGCAGCAACAGGTCGAATTCCACAAACTTAATACTATGGCTGCCTTTGCTGAGGCGCAGACCTGTCGCCGCCAAGTGTTGCTGCATTACTTTGATGAGAGTGCATTAGAGCCCTGTGGTAACTGCGACATTTGCCTCGACCCGCCTAAGCGTTATAACGGCACCGAAGATGCGCAGAAGGTGCTGTCATGTATTTTCCGTTTAGGCCAGCGTTTTGGTATCAATCATTTAATTGAAGTGTTGCGCGGTTCGAAAGGCGCGCCGATAGTCGATCGAGGGCATGACAAACTCACGACTTGGGGGATTGGTAAAGACAAGAGCCATGAATATTGGTTGAGTGTGATCCGCCAACTCATTCATTTGGGACTGGCGAGTCAAGATGTGACTCGCGGTTCATCTATTACCCTAAACCCATCAGCACGACCTGTGCTCAAAGGGGAAGTGGCGCTAATGCTTGCTGAACCGCGTATTCAGTTAACAACCACAAAACGTAAGGCGAGTCAGTCTAAAGCACCGTTGAATTATGACCGTAAGTTGTTCGCACGGTTGAAGTTATTGCGTAGAACCATTGCCGAGCAGCAGGATGTGCCGCCGTATTTAGTCTTTAACGACGCTACCCTCGCAGAAATGGCAGCCATGATGCCAACGAGCGCGGGGGAAATGCTCGCCGTCAACGGGGTTGGCGAGCGTAAACTGAGTCGTTTCGGTGACGCTTTTCTCGATGAAATCGCGGCTTATTTAGCGGGAGAATAATAGTTTGGATTATTCTCATTGACTTTAACCTTGCCCAATTGATTGATACTGGCTCGCTTAATTAAAGACTCTAAGGTATCAAACTGTTGCATCGCCGCTATACCAATATTGACCTTACTTGAACCCTGCCAAGGCTGAATGCAAGCAACTAACTGACTAACGACTCTTTTAGCACCAGTTGCCGAGGTATGCGGCAGGATAATGACAATTTCATCCATCGAATATCGGATTAACTTATCTTGCTCCCGTAGTCTGTGTTGTAGCTCATCCTGTAAGAGAGGCAGGTCAACTTGACGGATCTGACTCGCATTAAACAATAATAAAGACAGTGGGTAATTACCTTGTTTGGCACTGTTTAATGCTGATGTGACTTGTTGGAGCAGCGTTTCAGCAGGTTCATTACCTTCAATATGTGGGGCACGATTATTCTGTTTATCAATCAAATACCAAATAGCTCCGCCCAATAATGCCATCGCGATTAAGAACAGTGTGCTATAGGCCCAATCGACATTTAGCTCTTGTAAGATTGAATCTTTTTCTGGTGCAGTGCTATTTGGCTCCTGCTGCAGATCTTGTTGATTTAGGCGGGCCTTAAATTGCAATATCCGAGCATTATTCATCGCTTGATTGGTGAGCTCGGCCGCTCGATAACGTTTGAGCAAGAAAGAATAGGCTTGTTTAAAATCCCCTTTTTCTAAGTAGTGATCGCTCATGATCCCGTAAAACCCTTTAAGATCTGAGTATTGTTTTAGGTTTTCAGCTTGCTCAATAGCGTGATTCATGAGGATTAAAGCGGCATCTTCTTGATGCTGAGCAAAACGAATTTGGGCGAGTAGGCGAGTTGAACGCATTGTCGCTAATTGTTGATTTTGTTTTTTAAACGTATTAATCGCGATAGAAAGATATTCTTCGGCATTATCGATGCGGCCTTTATCGAGCGCGATTGAGGCCAAAATGGCATAACTGTAGGCGAGTTCAAGTGGCGAACCGAGCTCAGGTAAAAGCGCTTTAGCTTGTTGTTCGAGTTTATCACTGTAATCAAACTCTTGATTATCAAGCGCTATCCGAGCTGCATTGCGTAAAATAAAGTGTAAAACTTTCCCTTTTGCATCGGCACTTTGTATACCTAAGTTGGTGTAATACATGGCTTGGGGGAAATCATGGGTGGCATAAAGTAAATTTCCCATCGCGGCATACACATAGGCCTGTGGTGGCCAAATCCAATTTTGGGTTTGAGCATGAATATCCGGATAAATATCAATCGCGAGGCGTAAATCTTCGATAGCAGAAGAGAAGTTGTCAGTGTCAGTATCGAGTTGGCCACGTAAGCGTAAAGCATCGACTAAGGCTTGTGGTTGCTGGTAACGTCGCGCGAGGTTAATGGCTGAATCAAGCAAGGGCAGCGCATTTTGAATATTGTTATAGCTAAGGTTGGCATCGGCTTGGCAAATCAAAAAGTAAGGTCGTACTTGATCTAGCTTAAGTTGTTTAGCGTTTGCTTCGCCTAATTGAGCGACGTTGATAGCGGCTTCATTTTCCCCTATTTGTAGTAGGTTTTGGCATTTCAACACACTTAATCTGAGTCGATTGATATCCGAGCTTGCACTGGTCGCAAATTGTTTTTCTAACGCTGTTATTTGAGTGAGTGCTTTACTGGGATATTGGTAGACGAGTTCAGTGAGTTCATCTAATTGGTCTATAGCACTGGCCCCAAAGGGAAACAGCCATAACAACAGGCTCAGTACCAAGACGCGAAAATCCATTTTGTGCTCCATATAAAATGCGTAAGTTCTAACATCCCTAATCACTAAGGCGGGATTATAACTTTTCTTAATCGTTTTTTGCATAAAAAACTATTTTTTTCTAAGGGGAATAAGTTAACACATCCCAGTGATTTCTGAATCCAAACAGCCGGTTAATTCTGTGGAATCGATCACTAATTTGGGGATGAAACTCACCGTTATTAGCCTTAAGACAGGTTGAATGAGTGGAACATGAAAAAATTAGGGTTGACACTATCGGCTAGGCAAGTTAAATATTAACCGTCCTCAATAATTCAAACAGAATAAATATACAGATTAAATGAATATTATTAGCCGCAAACTCGACCTCCTCCTTCTCTCTCTCGCGGTTTATACGCGGAGGTCTTAGTGTTGCACGCTCGATAAAGAGGCAAAGCATTCACAAACCCCGCACCGATGTTGCGGGGTTTTTTGTATCTGAATACGGCAAAAATTAACTAACGAACGGTGACGTTCCATGGAGAAGCGAGATGTCTAACCGAGTCATAATATTTGATACTACCTTGCGTGATGGTGAGCAGGCGTTAGCCGCAAGTTTGTCGGTCAAAGAAAAACTACAGATCGCTATGGCGCTGGAACGTCTGGGTGTGGATGTGATGGAAGTGGGTTTTCCGGTTTCTTCACCCGGTGATTTTGAGTCAGTGCAGACCATAGCGCGTACCATCAAAAATAGCCGTGTTTGTGCTTTATCCCGTGCACTTGAAAAGGACATAGATGCTGCGGCGCAGGCCTTGTCAGTTGCAGATCAATTCCGTATCCATACGTTTATCTCGACCTCAACGATTCACGTTGAGAGCAAGTTGAAGCGTTCTTTCGATCAAGTGTTAGAGATGGCGGTGGGCGCAGTGAAGTATGCCCGCCGTTTTACTGATGACGTGGAGTTTTCCTGTGAGGATGCGGGGCGTACGCCCATCGATAATCTATGTCGTATGGTAGAAGCCGCCATTCGCGCGGGCGCACGCACCATTAATATTCCCGATACGGTCGGTTACACAGTGCCAAGCGAGTTTGGCAATATCATTCAAACTTTGTTTAATCGGGTGCCGAATATCGACCAAGCGGTGATCTCAGTGCATTGCCACGATGACTTAGGTTTGTCTGTGGCTAACTCGATAACCGCAGTGCAACACGGTGCGCGTCAAATTGAATGTACGATCAATGGCATAGGTGAGCGTGCGGGTAACTGTTCGCTGGAAGAGATCGCGATGATTTTAGCGACGCGTAAGGGGATGTTAGGGTTAGAAACGGGCATTAATGCCAAAGAAATTCACCGTACTTCTAATTTAGTCAGCCAGTTATGCAATATGCCAGTGCAGGCGAACAAGGCGATTGTCGGTGCGAATGCCTTTACCCATTCGTCGGGCATCCATCAGGATGGCATGTTAAAAGCACAAAATACCTATGAAATCATGACGCCAGAAAGTATAGGTTTGAATCGCAATAACTTGAATATGACCTCTCGCTCGGGTCGCCATGTGATCAAGCATCGCATGGAAGAAATGGGCTATAGCGAGCACGATTACAATATGGATACTCTGTATGAAGAGTTTCTAAAATTGGCTGATAAAAAAGGCCAAGTATTTGATTATGATTTAGAAGCCTTAGCCTTTATGGAAGCGCAGGCCGAAGAAGACAATCACTATCAATTGCAGCAATTAGTGGTGCAGTCTGACTCAACTGAAGGCGTTGCTACGGCGACTGTGCGTATCGAAGTGGGCGGCGAAATTAAAACCGAAGCCGCAACGGGTAATGGTCCTGTTGATGCTGCCTATAACGCGATTGCCCGCGCAACTGATCGTCGAATCGATATCATCAGCTATAAGTTAGGTGCTAAGGGCGTAGGTCAAAATGCCTTAGGCCAAGTGGATATTACCGCGGTTTACCACGAGCAAAACTTTCACGGCGTAGGTTTGGCAACCGATGTGGTTGAAGCCTCGGCACGCGCTTTAGTGCATGTGATGAACTTAACGTGCCGCGCAGACAAGGTTGCCGATTACAAACAAAGCATGCAAAAAAATCGAGAGCTAGGCGGCGTTTAGTCGCTAAAAGCATCCAAAGAATAGCAAGGTCGAGCATAAAGCATTTACATTTAAAGGAGTTGGCTGGCGTATGAGTTATCAAATAGCAGTATTAGCAGGGGATGGGATCGGTCCTGAAGTGATGGCAGAGGCGCGTAAAGTGCTGCGTGAGGTTGAAGCGCGTTTCGATTTGAATATCGAATACACTGAATTCGATGTTGGCGGTATTGCCATCGATAACCACGGTAGTCCCTTACCCGATGCCACACTAAAGGGCTGTGAAGCGGCCGATGCGATCCTGTTTGGTTCGGTAGGCGGCCCTAAGTGGGAAAAGTTACCGCCAAATGAGCAACCTGAGCGCGGCGCGTTATTGCCACTGCGTGGTCACTTCGAACTGTTTTGTAATCTGCGCCCAGCTAAATTGCATGATGGCTTAGAACATATGTCACCGCTGCGTAGCGATATTTCCGCCCGTGGCTTTGATGTCTTATGTGTACGCGAGTTAACCGGCGGCATTTATTTTGGTAAGCCAAAGGGTCGTCAAGGCGAAGGCGAAAATGAAGAAGCCTTCGATACCATGCGTTATAGCCGCCGCGAAATTAGCCGTATCGCCCGCATCGCCTTCGAAGCCGCCCGTGGTCGCCGTAAAAAAGTGACCTCAGTGGATAAAGCCAACGTGCTCGCCTGTTCAGTGTTATGGCGCCAAGTGGTTGAAGAAGTGGCGGTAGATTTCCCCGATGTCGAGCTTGAACACATCTATATCGATAACGCGACCATGCAGCTGCTGCGTCGCCCCGATGAGTTCGATGTTATGTTATGTTCTAACCTGTTCGGTGACATTTTATCCGACGAAATCGCCATGTTAACGGGCTCTATGGGCTTGTTGTCATCGGCGAGCATGAACAGCACTGGCTTTGGTTTATTCGAACCTGCGGGTGGCAGTGCGCCAGATATCGCGGGTAAAGGCATTGCAAACCCTATCGCCCAAATCCTGTCGGCGGCATTAATGCTGCGCCACAGCCTAAAGCAAGAAGAAGCCGCCTGTGCGATTGAGCGCGCCGTCAGCAAAGCATTAAATTCTGGCTATTTAACCGGTGAACTATTGAGCGCAGACAAGCGTAGCCAAGCTAAATCCACTCGCGAGATGGGTGACTTTATCGCCAATGCTATAAAGGAAGGTGTGTAATGACGACTGTGCCAAAAAACGTGGGTGCAAAGACGTTGTATCAAAAAGTATGGGATGCACATATTGTTGCCTCTCCCGAGGGCGAAGCGCCGATCATTTATGTCGACAGACATTTAGTCCATGAAGTGACTTCTCCGCAAGCATTCAGTGGCTTAAAAGTGGCGGGCCGCAAACTGCGTGCACCGGAAAAAACCTTTGCCACTATGGATCACAATACTTCGACCCGTAGCGCCAGCTTAGATGCCTTAAGCCCGATGGCGCGCACTCAGGTGGAAACCCTAGCGCAAAACTGTAAAGACTTTGGCGTGCGTTTATACGACATTCACCATCCTAATCAAGGGATTGTGCATGTAATGGGCCCTGAATTGGGTATTACCTTGCCGGGCACTGTGATTGTCTGTGGTGATTCCCATACCGCGACCCATGGCGCCTTTGGGGCATTGGCGTTTGGCATTGGTACGTCCGAGGTTGAGCACGTTTTAGCAACCCAAACCTTGCGTCAACTAAAAGCTAAGACCATGAAGATTGAAGTGCGTGGTCATGTCACCGATGGCGTGACCGCCAAAGATATCGTACTCGCTATTATTGGCAAAATCGGCATGGATGGTGGCACGGGTTATGTGGTGGAGTTCTGCGGTGAGGCGATTGAAGCCCTGTCGATGGAAGGCCGCATGACAGTGTGCAACATGGCGATTGAGATGGGCGCTAAGGCGGGCATGGTCGCGCCGGATCAAACCACTTTCGACTATTTAGCAGGCCGCGAGTTTGCACCCAAGGGCGAAGATTGGACTGAGGCTGTCGCTTATTGGCAAGCCATAAAAACCGATGATGGCGCCGTGTTTGATGCGACTGTGGTACTCGATGCCGCCGATATTGCACCACAATTGACTTGGGGTACAAACCCCGGCCAAGTCGTAGCGATCGATGGAAAAGTGCCAAATCCTATTGATGAAGCCAACCCAAGCACCCGTGCCAGCATGGAAAAGGCCTTAGAATACATTGGCCTGAGTGCGGGCACGCCTATGACAGACATCAGTATCAACAAGGTATTTATCGGTTCTTGTACTAACTCAAGGATTGAAGATTTACGCAGCGCCGCCGTACATGCCAAAGGTCGTAAAGTCGCGAATGGCGTCACCGCGATTGTCGTACCCGGTTCTGGTCAAGTGAAAGCGCAAGCCGAAGCCGAAGGCTTAGATAAAATCTTTATCGAAGCGGGGTTTGAGTGGCGTTTACCGGGTTGTTCTATGTGTTTAGCGATGAACGATGACAGATTAGAAGCGGGTGATCGCTGCGCTTCGACCAGTAATCGTAACTTCGAAGGCCGCCAAGGCCGTGGCAGTCGCACCCATTTGGTGAGCCCTGCAATGGCCGCCGCCGCTGCGGTGGCTGGGCATTTTGTCGATATTCGTAAACCTTACTAATTACCGTAAACCCAAGAGGAGAAGTTAATGCAACCTTTTACGACCCATACCGGGATTGCGGGCATGATAGACAGCACCAATATCGATACGGATCAGATCATTCCGAAACAGTTTTTGTCTAAGGTGACGCGCGATGGTTTTGGCGTGCACTTATTTCATGACTGGCGTTATTTAGATGATGCGGGCGATGTGCCTAATCCTGAGTTTTCATTGAACCAGCCTCGTTATAAAGGCGCTTCAATTCTTTTGTCGCAGGAAAACTTTGGTTGTGGTTCAAGCCGCGAGCATGCGCCTTGGGCGCTGGCAGACTTTGGTTTGCGCGCCATTATAGCGCCGAGTTTTGCCGATATTTTTTACGGCAACTCAATCAATAATGGCCTATTGCCTGTGGCGTTAACCCATGCGCAGGTGCGTCAGTTGATGGACGAAGTGGCGGCAGAAGAAGGCGCGCAAATCACGGTTGATCTCACAAGCTGTAAAGTGATTGCACCGTCAGGTGCTGAGTTTAGTTTTACGCTGGCAGAGTCGGCGAGACATAAGTTACTCAATGGGTTAGATGCTATTGGGTTGACCTTGTCCCATGCTGCGCAAATCAGTCAGTACGAAACTCAAATCCAAGGTTGGCGCCGCTAAACTTTCAGCGCACATTTGTACTCGTGTTGAGTCTATAATTAAGCGCCTAAGTTAATACCTAGGCGTTTTTGTTTTGAATCTCAATACACTCTTAATTTAATTTATTGTATTTTAAGACATAAATTTTTATTGTCGTTTTGATACTAGAAAATTTCATTCTCTGCAGTGATTTATGCTGAATTTGTCGAGTTTAAATGATTTACAGGTGTTCCAAAGTTTTAATTTTTTATCTTGTTGTTTAATATTGGTATTTGTTGGGTTCTTAATTTAAATCTCACGACTGTCGTGAATGATTTTTGAGTGTTTAATGGTTGGCTTTTGTTTGAATGGTGATGTATGTCACTAAATCTGTTTTAAAGTCGCATTTCTTTAGAGTTTCTGTCTGTTTTATCTCCTTCGGTTGCAAACATCTTCTGCATAAGTAAACTGCTGCGCATTCAATATGGAGTGTTTGCTCTATTTTGCCTGAACGCCGCAGTACTCATCTAAGTAGTACAGATAACAATAATATGATTAGAGAATAACAATGCAAAAACGTCTTCTGACTTTGGCTGTCACTGCAGCCTTGTTAAGTTCAACGACTCAACTCCATGCCGCGGGTTTTCAACTTGCGGAATACTCTGCTACAGGTTTAGGTCGCGCCTTTGCGGGTGAAGCCGCTATGGCGGATAACGCTTCGGCTCAAGGTCGAAATCCTGCAATGCTGACTTATTTAGAAGGACGTCAGTTGTCCGCGGGTGGCATTTACGTTATGCCAAACGTCGATGTGACAGGTGATGTCAGCCTTAGCTCACCGTTAATTGGTCCTAATCCTGTTGTTATGAAAGGTGGCGATGCACTGGATGTGGCCGATGACGCACTCGTGCCAAATTTTTATTATTCAAATCAGCTAAATGATCAATGGACTTGGGGCCTAGCGGTAAACTCTAATTATGGTCTAGCCACTGAATTACCCGCTACTCACGCAGCGGCTATTTTTGGTAATAAGACTTCGGTTACGACCGTTGAATTTAATCCAAACATCGCTTATCGCATCAATGATGCTGTCAGCGTAGGTGCTGGTGTACGGATCGTTTATGGTGAAGGCGAAATTGGTGCCTCATTACCAGGTTGGGTTGATGGTATCAAACCTGCTCTGCCGGCTCCTGTGCAGGCTATGTTACCTCCAGGTGGCACTGAGCTGAAAAGCATGAAGGGTGATGATGTGGGTTACGGCTGGCAGTTAGGTGCAAGCTGGCAAATTAATCCTGCTCACCGTTTAGGTTTTGCTTATCACAGCGGCGTGCAACTGGACTTAGATGGCCATGCGTCTGGTGTTCTGTACACTGGCGGCCAAGATGTGTCCATTGAAGGTTATTTACCGCTTGAATTGCCCGCTTTTGCAGAGATAGCTTCCCATCACCAATTGACCGATAACTGGGCCATGCATGCGAGTGTGAACTGGACCGATTGGAGTGTATTCGATCAACTAGTGGCTTATTTCCCTGGTGAAGTTAAGCCTAAGGGCGGCTTAGAGTCTGATTTAGTTAAAGAAGAGCACTTCGAAGATAACTGGCGCTTCGCGCTAGGGACGACTTATCAAGTGAATAACGACTGGTTAGTGCGTGCCGGTGTTGCTTTAGATAAAACGGCGGCAAATGACGAGTGGCGCACAACCACAATTCCAGACTCTGACCGTCTGTGGTTCTCTGTGGGCGCAGGTTATCAGGCAACTAAGAACCTGAACGTTGATTTTGCTGTGACTTATATTAAAGCGACTGGCGATGCGCCAATCAACGAACAGCAAAACCTATTGAACCTCGCGACTGTTAACTTTAACGGCGAAGCAAGCGGCGATGTATGGCTTGCGGGTATCCAAATGAGCTACAAGATGTAAGTTCAGTATGTTAAAAAAAGCCCTGAATCTTCAGGGCTTTTTTATGGCTATAGCATGGTGGCGTTATCTTGTTTTACGGCTTGCTTGCTGGTCACGGCGGTAAATTCCGAATATATTCACTGCATAAGTCGGTGGATCATGTTAATTCTCGCCAGCATAAAAAGGCGGCGGAGAGTTCAGATAGGATAGTAGCGTGCAGAAAAAATACGTGGTGGCCTTAGATCAAGGTACGACCAGCTCAAGGGCGATAGTGTTCGATCACGACGCAAACATTGTCAGCGTGTCCCAGCGGGAATTTACCCAGTTGTACCCTAATCCGGGTTGGGTCGAGCATGATCCCATGGAGATTTGGGCAAGCCAAAGTTCAGTGTTAATTGAAGTATTGGCGCGTGCGGGTATTCACAGCGATGAAGTGGCCGCCATTGGCATTACCAATCAGCGGGAAACCACTGTTATATGGGAGAAGGCCACAGGTAAACCTATTTATAACGCGATAGTGTGGCAGTGCCGTCGCAGCGCTGAGATTTGTGAGCAACTCAAAGCTCAAGGGTTAGAAGAATATGTGCGTGAGAATACTGGTTTATTACTAGACCCTTATTTTTCAGGCACTAAGATCAAGTGGATTCTAGATAATGTGCCCAATGCCCGTGAGCAAGCCGAGCGTGGTGAGTTGTTGTTCGGCACTATTGATACTTGGCTCGTGTGGAAGTTAACCGAGGGCAAGGTGCATGTCACCGATCCAACCAATGCTGCCCGCACTTTGCTATTCAATATCCATAGCCTGACTTGGGATAATAAGTTACTCGAAGCCTTAGATATTCCCTTGTCTATGTTGCCTGACGTTAAACCCTCCTGCAGCGTGTATGGTACGACACGGATTGCTGGCGAAGGCAGTGAAATCCAAGTTGCAGGAATGGCGGGCGATCAACAGGCTGCGCTTTTTGGTCAGCTATGTGTCGAGCCCGGCATGGCGAAGAATACTTACGGTACTGGTTGTTTTTTGTTGATGAATACAGGGACAAAAGCGGTGCGCTCAAACCATGGCTTATTGACTACAGTTGCCGTGGGGCCTAAGGGTGAAGTGAACTATGCCCTCGAAGGTTCAGTCTTTATGGGCGGCGCGACCATTCAATGGTTGCGAGATGAACTGGGGCTTATTCGTGATGCCAGTGATACTGAGTACTTTGCCTCTAAGGTCGCCGATACTAATGGCGTGTATCTGGTGCCCGCTTTTGTGGGACTCGGTGCGCCCTATTGGGATCCCAATGCCCGTGGTGCGCTATTTGGTCTGACACGCGGGGCGAATCGTAATCATATTATTCGGGCGGCGTTGGAGTCTATTGCTTACCAGAGTAAAGATTTACTTGATGCCATGACCAAAGACAGTGGCGTTAGCCTTAAGCGTTTAAAGGTGGATGGCGGCGCGGTCGCTAATGATTTTTTGATGCAATTTCAAGCCGACATTACCGATGTGGAAGTGTTAAGGCCAAGCGTTTGTGAGACAACCGCTTTAGGTGCGGCATTTTTAGCTGGGTTGGCAGTGGGCTTTTGGGAGAGTGTGATAGAGCTTGAGCACAAAGCCTGCATCGATAAGCATTTTATCCCTAATATCGATGCCCAGACTCGAGTACAGCTATACGCAGGTTGGCAGGACGCGGTGGCCAGAACTCGAACTTAAACAATACGTCTTGAGGCGGCATTGGTTTGAGATCAAACTTAATTTGAGGTATCGCATGATTCGAAATCTGGTCTGATTTCAGACATGCTCGATAGTGCTGCTAAAAAGAGGCTAATAAAAAGGCGCTAATCCAATGGGATTGCGCCTTTTCCGTTTTATATCAGTACGGATTTATACCTCTACATCAATGATATGTTGGCTCGGTAGCTTCTTGATTTCTGCGGAATCATCGGTCACTTCAAGTACGACACCTTCTTTTAGTTTTAGCGTTTCGGTTTCATCCGATGCACGGCGTTTCTTATTTTTATTGTTATCTGATTCTTTGCGTCTTTCCCTGACTTTAGTATTGCGGCTTTCTAACGCTGGAGGTAACTGCGACTGCGGTGTTTCATGGCTATCGGGGGCATTTGCGCTTGCGCTGCTGACTTGGTCAACAACCCGTTTAGGGTGAAACACGGCTTTTACTGGCTGTGCCAGCATGGCATAAATGCTATCCAATCCACTCATAACGCCTCCTTGTTATTACACCTCTTAATATGATATCGGCTGAAGTAGGTCAATATTTAGACTATACGCCGTTTAACTTGTTAAGGCGAATAAGGCGAGCCATTAGGTAGCTAGTGCGGGTATAAGGTGAATGTATAGGGAGAAAGTGGTTCTTTTGGTGGATTTTACGTGGGATTTTTGATCTTTCTCGCAATCGCGACATTAATATTCAGCCATTAGTAAAAAGATGAACGTCTTTATTTGGAATAAAAATTTAGATTTTTATGCTGATTTCAACTCTTTTTTGACTGTCGAATAAGGATGGACGTAAGTTTGTTTTGTTGCGTTTTTGAGTTTGACGTTATTTCTCGACCCGTAAAATCCCACAAATACAGAAATAATTCCCCATTTTTTTCATCGCAAGCACCTGAAAGCAAAAGGTTGCTGAATATATCGGCGCTATTTATTCCTGTTGTTTCCTCTGTTTAGTCAATCTCTAATGGTTTTTCTTGTCAAAAGTTTGTCGCGAGGTTAAGTGCTCAACATGCGGCTAACCCGCTTGCCGACTGGATTTATAAAAGGATCCCATCCCTTGACAATGCTTGTCGACTGTCCCTAAACTTAGCAGTTGTGGGAAATAGTGGATATTTGTGGATCAAAAATCAAAGGATAGGATGAATTAGCGTGTTTCGTGGAGCCAGTGCTATCAACTTAGATACAAAGGGACGGATCGCTATTCCAGTGCGATACCGCGAACCTTTGCAGCTTGAGCACCAAGGCCGCATCGTGATTACCGTTGATATCCAATCCGCCTGTTTACTCTTGTATCCCATTCACGAATGGGAATTGATCGAAGCTAAGTTGTTGAAGCTTTCAGATACCGATAAAACCCAGAGATCCTTAAAACGCCTGCTACTCGGCTACGCCCACGAAGTGGAGCTCGACAGTAATGGGCGCATATTATTGCCGCCACCGTTAAGGCAATATGCCAATTTAGATAAGCGCATCATGCTAGTGGGGCAATTGAATAAATTTGAGCTGTGGGATGAGCAATCTTGGCTGCAGCAAATTGATGAATGTCAGGAAACGATTCGAAGTGAGGATCTCGTTAATAATGAGCGCCTCGCGGATTTTTCACTTTAACGAGTCGTGATAACTAAATAAGAAGAGAGTAATGAGTCAAGAATTTGCCCATTTATCCGTACTGCTAGCAGAAACGGTTGGCGGTTTAAACATCAAAGACGATGGCATCTATATCGATGGCACGTTTGGCCGCGGTGGTCATTCAAGACAAGTATTACAACAACTCGGTGAACATGGTCGATTGATCGCCATCGATCGTGATCCTCAAGCGATTGAAGCGGCCAAACAATTTGCTGACGATCCACGCTTTCAAATCGTGCATGGTGGCTTTGGTCAATTAGCCGATTATGTCGAAGAGCTTGGGCTTGTGGGCAAAATTGATGGCGTATTACTCGATTTAGGTGTGTCTTCACCCCAGCTCGACGATGCTGAGCGCGGTTTTAGTTTTTTGCGCGATGGTCCACTCGATATGCGTATGGATAACAGTCAAGGCCAAACGGCTGCGCAATGGTTGGCTCGTGCCGAAATTGAAGATATGGCTTGGGTATTTAAAACCTACGGTGAAGAGAAAAATGCTCGCCATATTGCCCGTTGTATTGCTGCCGACCGTGAGAAAACGCCGTTTTTACGTACCAAAGATTTAGCCGATTTAATTGCGCGTATCACTAAAAATAAAGAACGCAATAAGCACCCTGCGACTCGGGTGTTTCAAGCGATCCGCATTTATATCAATAGTGAATTAGATCAAATTGATCAGGCACTTGAAGGAGCCGTCAATGTGCTTGCTCCCCAAGGACGCTTGTCGGTCATCAGTTTCCATTCTTTAGAAGATCGTATCGTGAAGCGTTTTATTCGTCGTCATAGCCAAGGCGAAAGTGTACCGCACGGTTTTCCGGTGACTGAAGATCAAATTAGCAAGTCGCGTAAGTTACGTGCCGTGGGCAAGGCGATTATGCCATCCGACGAAGAAATCGAACGCAATGCCAGAGCTCGCAGCTCAGTGTTACGCATTGCCGAGCGTTTAGATTACTAAGGGGCGCACTGTGAGTAAGCCCTCGATTAATCTGCCACGGATCGTTTTACATGATTTATGGCTGCACAAATGGATCTTGTTATTAGCCTTGCTTGTGCTGAGTAATGCGGTTGCCGTGGTTTATGGCAGCCATGTTAGCCGTCAACTGACAACCCAGTGGGACCAGTTACTGCAGGAGCGAGATAGATTAGATATTGAGTGGCGCAATTTATTATTAGAAGAGCAATCGCAGACTGAGCACAGTCGTATTACGCGTATTGCCTCTAAGGAACTCAACATGAGTCGTCCGTTACCCAGCGAAGAAGTTGTGGTAAAGGTGCCGTGAGTATAGGGAAGATATGACTAGGCAAGCGAAAATCAAACGGGTAAGCAAACCGCAAAAACCTCAATTGATCCACTGGCGTTTATACGTAGTGGTCGGGTTTGTGTGTGCGTTGTTTTGCAGCCTAGTGGGACGCGCAGCTTACATTCAAATTATCGAGCCCGACAAATTACGTCACGAAAGTGACATGCGAACATTGCGGACCACAAGTCGTGAAGTGCAGCGTGGCTTGATCACCGACCGTAATGGCGACATGCTGGCCGTGAGCGTACCTGTACGAGCCGTCTGGGCTGATCCAAAACAAGTCAATGATAGTAATGGTTTTGCCGATATGCGCCGCTGGCAAGCCTTAGCCGATGTGTTGCATGAGCCCCTCGAAGATTTGTTAGAGCGAGTGCGCAGTAACCCCACCAAACGCTTCACCTACTTGAAACGCCAAATTACCCCTGCGGTTGCGGACTATATTACTCAACTTAAATTACCCGGTGTATTTCTAAAGTCTGAATCCCGCCGTTATTATCCTGGCGGTGAAATCACAGCTCAGTTAATCGGCATCACTAACATAGATGATGTTGGGATTGAAGGTGTTGAAAATGCTTACAATAGTTGGTTAACAGGTACGCCTTCCAAACAAAAAGTGCGTAAGTCACGCGATGGTCATGTCGTCGAGCGTCTGGATATAGTGCAGGAAGGTGAGAGCCCTAACGATCTCGTGCTGAGTATCGATCATAGGATCCAACAATTAGCCTATCGCGAACTAAAACGCACCACTGAGATGAACCAAGCGACTTCGGGTTCGATTGTCGTCCTCGACATTCACACGGGTGAAGTCTTGGCAATGGTGAATACGCCTTCGTATAACCCCAATGCGCGCGACAATCTGCAAACCTTCAGAATGCGTAACCGTGCTATGACAGATACCTTTGAGCCGGGTTCGACCATTAAGCCATTTGTGGTTGCCGCAGCGCTTGAAGCTGGCACAGTTAAATCGACCGATATTATTGCCACTTCACCGGGTTGGATGCGTTTAGGTGGTCGCCAAGTACGTGACCCCGCCAACTACGGCGATATGAGTTTGGCGCGTATTTTGGCTAAATCCAGTAACGTCGGCATCAGTAAATTGGCTTTGTCTATTCCGGTGCAGCAACTGCTCGGTACTTATCAATCCATGGGACTTGGCAGTTTTTCGGGAATTAACCTCACGGGTGAAAGCGCTGGCTTGATTCAAGATCGCCACCGTTGGTCAGACTTTGAACGTGCCACCTTGTCGTTTGGTTACGGCTTAACGGCAACAACACTTCAACTTGCGCGCATGTATGCCACCTTAGGCAATGGCGGCACTTTGTTTCCTGTCTCGATAATGAAACTGAAAAAGCCACCTGTCGGTGAGCGAGTTATTTCTGAAAATGTGGCCCACGATGTAATGCAAATGCTGGTCGGTGTAACGGAAAAAGGCGGCACTGGCACCTTAGCGCACATCGACGGTTATCCAGTTGCAGGTAAGTCTGGCACAAGTCGTAAGGCAGTTGCTGGTGGTTATGGTGATGATTATGTTGCTTTATTTGCGGGTGTTGCTCCTGCGAATAATCCTAGATTAGCGATAGTGGTGGTAGTGAATGAGCCTAAGGGCGATCTCTATTATGGTGGTTCAGTGGCGGGGCCTGCATTTGCCAAAGTCATGTCTGGCGCACTGCAAATGTTAAACGTTGAACCCATTACCGATAAAGAACAAGTGCAATTGGCGGGAATCGCCGCTGGGAGAGCAGAATGATGTTATTACGGGATTTGCTAGCGCCTTGGCTACATTATGCTGGCGCGCAGTCCTTCAATGATCTGACCTTAGATAGCCGCGCAATACGTCGCGGCGATGTGTTTTTGGCGCTGCCAGGACATAAGGTCGATGGCAGACAGTTTATTGAAAAAGCCTTAGATTTAGGTGCCGCAGCCGTATTAGTTCACACGGATGAGGCTGACCAACATGGCAAAGTGTTGCTGGGCGATAATGCCGAGCACTGTGTGCAGATTTATTTCTTTCAGTTAAGTCGTCAGGTATCGGCAATTGCCGCCCAGCGTTATCCCTTAGCGCACAAGTCTGCCGTTATGCCATCCCTTGGGGTTATCGGCATTACTGGAACTAACGGTAAAACCTCTACGAGTCAACTCATTGCACAACTGGTAACTTCATTGGGGGGCAAAGCCGCCGTCATGGGCACCCTTGGTAATGGTCTCTGGGGGGCTTTAGTCGATAGCGGTAATACCACTGCCGATGCGATTACCTTAATGCGTCAGTTGCATGAGTTTGAAGCCCAAGGCGCGAACGTCTGCGCCATGGAAGTGTCGAGCCACGGCTTAGTGCAAGGCCGCGTCGACGCAGTACCATTTGATGTTGCCGTGTTCACTAATCTGACGCGCGATCACCTCGATTACCACGGCGATATGGAAAGCTATGCCGCCGCTAAACAAAGCCTATTTCGTTTCAGCACTTTAGGTCACGGTTTATTAAATCTCGACGATGCAGTTGGCGCGTCTTGGTTGACTGAGCTTAAGCCTGTGCCTGCGCAGATTTGGGGTTTTAGCATTGAAGGTCATCAAGGTGCGGCTTTTTATACTAAAAATGCCAAGTTTGACGATCAAGGTGTCAGTGCAACCTTAGTGTGGCCCGAGGGCGAGACTCAAATCCACTCGCCACTTCTTGGTGCCTTTAATCTCTCTAATTTACTCGCGGCGCTCTCAGCCTTGTATCTGCAAGGTTTTGATATGAAAGCGTTAGCCGAGCAAGTGCAATACCTAACGCCTGTCGCAGGTCGTATGGAGCGTTTCACAACTGCGAATAACATCACCTTAGTGGTCGATTATGCCCATACGCCAGATGCGATTGAACAAGCGTTAAACGCGCTACGTCGCCATTGTGCCGGTGATTTATGGTGCGTATTTGGCTGTGGTGGCGACCGTGACAAGGGCAAGCGTCCTTTGATGGGTCAAGCTGCAGAACAGTATGCCGACCGTATTATGGTGACCAGCGACAATGCGCGCAGTGAAGATCCTGCGCAAATTATTACCGATATTATCCAAGGGCTTGCAACACCTGAACAGGCATTGACTGAGGTTGACCGTATCGCAGCGATTAAAGAGGTTGTGGCATTGGCTAAACCTGGCGATGTGATCTTGCTTGCGGGCAAGGGCCACGAAACTTACCAAGAGGCGGCAGGTGTGCGTCATGATTATGATGAACGCGCCCTGGCACGCCAGTTATCGGAGCAATCAAGATGATCCCTCTTTCTCTCGAGACTCTAAGTCAACACTTAGGCGTGCATCGAGTCGGTGACGACGTCACCATCCAAGATTTAAGCAGTGATAGCCGTAAAATCGGCGCTGCAACCCTGTTTGTTGCCTTAAAGGGTGAGCGCTTTGACGGCCATGATTTTGCAGCTACAGCTATTGCGAACGGCGCCGCGGCGTTAATGGTTGAGCGTGAGTTAGCTTTTGATATTCCGCAGCTCATAGTGGCTGATTGTCAAAAAGCCATGGGTGCGATTGGTGCTTATGTTCGTGACCAGATCAATCCGATTTGTGTTGCTTTGACTGGCTCAAACGGCAAAACCAGCGTGAAGGAAATGATCGCGACCATTCTGTCGGCAAAGCATCAAATCCTCTATACCGCTGGCAATTTTAATAATGAGATTGGTGTGCCGCTCACTTTGCTGCGTTTAACGCCAGAGGATGAGTTTGGGATATTCGAGCTCGGCGCTAACCATAAAGGTGAAATCGATTACACCTCGGGACTTGTGCGTCCAAACGTCGCGCTGGTGAATAACGTCGGCAGCGCCCATTTAGAAGGATTTGGATCGCAAGCGGGTGTCGCACAGGCGAAGTCAGAGATTTTTAATCATCTGCAGGCCGATGGCACTGCCATCATCAACGCCGATGATGCCTTCGCTGATTTTATGAGCGTTAAGGCAAGACCTTATAAGCAACTGAGCTTCTCCCAGCAAGATGGCGCCGCTAAACGTCATATCGACGTGATAGCGACAGGCCATAAGACTAATGCGGATGGTTGCTATCGTTTTATGCTCAATTATTTAGGTGAATCTTGCCAAGTGGTATTGCCGTTGGCGGGTCGTCATCAGGTGAGTAATGCACTCGCCGCTGCAAGTGTTTGTATTGCTTTGGGATTGAGTTTGACTGAAATATCTGAACGCTTGAGCCAATTAACGCCAGTGAAAGGACGTATGCAGCCGAGTCAATTGGGGCGCGTGCGTCTAATCGACGATAGCTATAACGCAAATCCTGTCTCCGTTGGCGCTGCTATCGCTTGGTTAAAGGAAATTTCTGAAAATCGCTGTCTGGTACTGGGAGATTTAGGAGAATTAGGCGACAATGCGCCCCTTTTACACGCTGAACTAGGGCAACTGGCCAAGCAACAGGGGATTGATGCCTTGTTTTGTACCGGAACTTTAAGTCAGCACACGAGCCAAGCTTTCGGTGCGGAGCACTATGACAGTGTGGCGACGTTAGTAGAAAAACTTATAAAGCATATAAACCAGTTGCCGGGACAGGTAACGGTTCTCGTTAAAGGTTCACGTAGCGCCGCCATGGAGCGGGTCGTGGATGGCCTAACAGTAGCCTTCGGGCGTGGGGAGTTAGTGTAAATGCTGGTATATCTGGCCGAGTATTTAACCCGTTTTCATACCGGGTTTAACGTGTTTTCCTATGTGACATTTCGAGCCATTTTAGGCTTATTGACCGCATTGGTTTTTAGCTTATGGTTTGGCCCTAAACTGATTGAACGTTTGCAATTATTGCAAATTGGTCAGGTTGTGCGTAACGATGGTCCAGAATCACATTTTAGTAAGCGTGGCACACCGACTATGGGTGGTTTGCTGATATTGGCTGCTATTTTCATCAGCGTGTTGCTGTGGGGCGATCTGGGTAGCCGCTATGTGTGGGTCATGCTGTTTGTGCTCGGCAGTTTCGGTTTGATCGGTTTTATCGACGATTATCGCAAAGTGGTACGTAAAGACACTAAAGGCTTGATCGCGCGCTGGAAGTACATTCTGCAATCTTTGGCTGCGCTGCTTATTGCTTTTTTCCTGTATGCCACAGCGGCAAATCCAGGTGAAACCCAGTTAGTGGTGCCTTTCTTTAAAGACGTGATGCCGCAACTCGGCGCCGTATTTATCGTATTGGCATACTTCACGATAGTGGGTTCGAGTAATGCGGTGAACTTAACCGATGGTCTCGATGGTTTGGCGATTATGCCGACGGTAATGGTCGCGGCGGCGTTTGCCTTGATTGCTTATTTGTCGGGTCACGCTCAGTTTGCGAACTACTTACATATTCCGCATTTACCCGGTTCTGGTGAGCTTGTGATTGTCTGTACCGCCATTGTCGGTGCGGGTCTGGGCTTTTTGTGGTTCAACACTTACCCTGCGCAAGTCTTCATGGGCGATGTGGGTTCTCTGTCATTAGGTGCTGCACTGGGCACAATTGCAGTGCTCGTTCGCCAAGAGATTTTGTTAGTGATTATGGGCGGCGTGTTCGTGATGGAAACCCTGTCAGTCATTCTGCAGGTGGGTTCGTACAAGTTACGCGGCCAGCGTATTTTCCGCATGGCGCCGATCCACCATCACTATGAGTTAAAAGGTTGGCCTGAACCTCGAGTGATAGTGCGTTTTTGGATTATCTCGATATTCCTCGTCTTACTTGGCTTAGCCACGTTGAAGTTAAGGTAATTGGTTATGCAAAATCAGTATTCACACATAGTGTTAGGTTTGGGGGCCACGGGCTTGTCCGTGGTGCGCTATTTGTGTGGAAAGGGCATTACGCCATTGGTGATGGACAGTCGTCGGCAGCCTCCGGGTGCTGAAACGTTAGCAACGTCTTTTCCTGATGTGAAGCTGATTTCTGGCGGATTCGATTGCCGTTATCTTGTGCAAGCGACGCAGATCATTATCAGTCCCGGCATTGCTACTTATACCCCAGAGGTGCGTGCCGCTGTGGATATGGGCATTGAGGTGATTGGCGATGTGGAGCTATTTGCCCGTGAAATTGCTGACCGTAAACCTTGTGTGATTGGCATTACTGGCTCTAACGGTAAATCGACTGTCACTACGCTGGTGGGGGAGATGGCAAGGGAAGCGGGTATTGCCGTTGCCGTCGGAGGTAATATCGGTGTGCCTGCGCTGGATTTACTGCATGAAAATGCGGACTTATTTGTGCTTGAGTTGTCGAGCTTTCAATTGGAAACCACCCACAGCCTTAAGTGTGTGGTGGCGACCTGTTTGAATATCAGCGAAGACCACATGGACAGATACAGTGACATTGATGCCTACCGCGAGGCTAAATTACGTTTATACAAACAAACCCGTGCCGTACTCTTTAATCGTGACGATAAACTGACCGTACCGCCAGAACCAATGAACCAAAATAGTTTTGGTTTAGCTGCGCCAGAAGCGGACGAATGGGGCATCAGCGACAGCAAGATTTATCACGGCAGCAGCGAAATAATGCCGATCACTGAAGTCTCGCTGATTGGCAGTCATAACCATGCCAACCTACTTGCGGCGATGGCGCTTGTGGATGTCGTCGGTGTCGATAAGCACGTTATGGCAAAAGTGGCGCGTACTTTTACTGGCTTATCCCATCGCTGTGAAGTGGTTGGTATTAAGAATGGCGTGACCTATGTCAATGACTCTAAAGCGACAAATGTCGGTGCCACAGTCGCCGCGCTCGATGGCTTGAGTGACCACTTAGGCGATATTATTTTGATTGCTGGCGGTGACGGTAAAGGGGCTGATTTTAAGCCTTTAGCTGTGGCTTTAGCTAAAGTGACGCACCTCATCACCTTAGGCCGCGATGGTAAAAAGATTGCTGCATTGAAAGACGGCTCGATAAGAGTCGACACTATGGCTGCTGCGGTAGCGAAAGCCGCTGAATTGGCAACCTCTGGTGATATCGTTTTATTATCGCCAGCCTGCGCCAGTTTAGATATGTACAGTAACTTCATGGCTCGAGGTGATGATTTTAGAAACCTCGTGGGACAACTTAATGGCGAGTGATGCAAGACAACTTAGCCTATTTGGGCGTTTGCGTTTAGCAATACCCAATTGGCAACGTGATACCGAAGTTCCGGGCGTGCAATTGTACGACCGTGCTTTGCTCGCGGCTGTGTTGTCTTTGATTAGCTTCGGCTTTGTAATGGTGATGTCAGCCTCTATGCCTGAAGCGCAAACGCTCACGGGGAACCCATTTTATTTTATGACTCGCCATGTGGGTTATTTAGTGGGTTGCTTATTCATTGCGGCATTTGTGCTAAGAGTAGAGATGCAGACTTGGCAGCGCTGGAGCCCCATGTTGTTGTTGATTGTGGGTTTGATGTTGTTGGCTGTATTGGTGGTTGGCACTACGGTAAACGGTGCAACGCGTTGGTTATCCATAGGCCCTATTCGCATCCAGGTGGCGGAAGTCGCTAAATTTGCCTTCGCCATCTATATGGCGGGTTACTTAGTGAGGCGTCATCAGGAAGTGCGCGAGAATGCTAAAGGCTTCTATAAGCCGATTGCAGTATTTGCGATTTACGCTGTGCTGATTTTGATGCAGCCCGACTTAGGTACTGTGGTGGTGCTATTTGTGGGAACGGTTGGTTTATTGTTCTTAGCCGGTGCGCGTTTACTCGATTTCTTTGCCTTGATTTTTGCGGGCGTATTGGCGTTCGTGGCCCTAGTACTATTGGAACCGTATCGTATCCGCCGAGTGACCTCCTTTATGGATCCTTGGCAAGATCCCTTCGGTAGCGGTTACCAGTTGACTCAATCTTTGATGGCCTATGGTCGAGGTGATTGGTTCGGCCAAGGGCTCGGAAATAGTATTCAAAAACTAGAATATTTACCCGAAGCGCACACTGACTTTATCTTTGCCGTGATCGGGGAAGAATTGGGCTTTATCGGCATTATTGCTGTGTTATCTGTACTGCTATTTGTGGCGCTGAGATCGATTCGTTTAGGTAATTTGTGTTTAGCCATGGATAAGCCATTTGAAGGTTATTTAGGTTATGCCATCGGTATTTGGATTTGTTTCCAGACTGTGGTGAATGTCGGCGCGAGTATCGGCATGTTGCCAACCAAAGGGCTGACATTACCTTTTATCAGTTACGGTGGTAGTAGTTTATGGGTCATGACTGCGGCAGCTATGATGTTGTTGCGCATTGATTACGAGCGGCGCATGACATTAGTTCAGGCCGTGCAAGGGAGATTGAAGTGATGACTCCAACAGGAAAACGTATTTTAGTCATGGCGGGTGGTACGGGAGGACATGTGTTCCCGGCACTGGCGGTGGCTAAGTATTTAGCTCAACAGGGTTGGCAAGTGCGTTGGTTAGGCACGGCCGATCGTATGGAGGCGCGTTTAGTGCCCCAGTATGGATTTGATATTGATTTCATCGATATCAAAGGTGTGCGCGGTAATGGTTTGATCCGAAAGCTTGCGGCGCCCTTTAAAGTGGTGCGTTCAATATTGCAGGCTAAGGCCGTGATTGTTGAGTTTAAACCCGATGTGGTCCTTGGCATGGGCGGATTCGCCAGTGGCCCAGGTGGTGTGGCGGCAAGATTAGCCGGTATTCCACTGGTGCTGCATGAGCAAAATGCCATCCCAGGGATGACAAACAAGTTATTGTCGCGGATTGCGACGCAAGTGTTATGCGCCTTTAAAAATACCTTTACCACAGTGAAGGCCAAGGTCGTTGGTAATCCGATTCGCCAAGAACTGATTGCCTTAGGCGCAGAACCTAAGCATGAGGCTGATAAAGCTTTAAAAGTGCTCGTGGTCGGTGGCAGCCTTGGCGCCAAAGTATTTAACGATCTTATGCCAGAAGCTGTCGCGATACTGAGTCAGCAGCAGTCAGTGACGATTTGGCATCAAGTGGGTAAAGATAATCTTACGGGCGTGAAGGCGGCATATCAGCAACAAGGACAAGATGGTGGCGTGAATATCGCTGAGTTTATCGACGATATGGAAGCCGCCTATCGCTGGGCTGATGTGGTATTGTGCCGAGCTGGCGCCTTGACTGTGTCTGAGTTAGCGGCGGTGGGGCTACCGAGTATTCTGGTACCTTATCCCCATGCAGTGGATGATCATCAAACCCGTAACGCTCAAGTATTGGTTGAGGCTGGCGCAGCTTTCCTATTGCCACAGGCCATCTTGGATGTGAATAAACTGGCGAACAAATTACAGTTGCTCGCCAATGACAGAACAGAATTAGCCCGTATGGGCCAAAGAGCGAGAGACGTTGCGGTACTGGATGCGACTGAACAAGTTGCCGCAGTGTGCATCAGCCTTGCTGAGAAAGGATAAGCATGACTAAGACAGAAAGATACGCACAACTGAGAAGCATGATCCCAGAAATGCGCCGTATTAAGCGTATTCACTTCGTCGGCATTGGCGGCGCGGGCATGGGCGGGATCGCCGAAGTGTTAGTGAACGAAGGCTATCAGGTGAGTGGTTCGGATATTGCGCAAAATGCCGTGACCGACAGATTGTGTTTACTCGGAGCCAAGATCCAAATTGGTCATGCCGCTGAAAACGTGCAGCAAGTGGATGTGGTCGTTATATCAACCGCGATTAATCTGGAAAATCCAGAAATCCTTGCCGCTAAAGAATTACGTATTCCTATTGTGCGTCGTGCTGAGATGTTAGCCGAGTTGATGCGTTATCGACATGGTGTGGCGATTGCGGGCACTCATGGTAAAACCACGACAACGAGTCTTATCGCCAGCGTTTATGGTCAAGCTGGGCGGGACCCAACCTTTGTGATTGGTGGCTTGCTTAACAGTGCCGGTACCAATGCCAGATTAGGTACCAGCCGTTATTTGATTGCCGAAGCCGATGAGAGTGATGCGAGCTTTTTGCATTTGCAGCCTATGGTCAGTGTGGTGACTAACATCGAAGCTGATCATATGGATACTTATGGCGGTGATTTTGAAAAACTGAAATCGACTTTTGTGGATTTTCTGCACAACTTGCCGTTCTACGGTGTCGCTGTGGTGTGCATTGATGATGCCGTCGTGCGTGAGATTCTGCCGCGTATTGGCCGTAAACACGTGACCTATGGTTTCAGTGACGATGCGGACGTGCAAGCACTTAATTTTAGCCAGCAAGGTCATCAGTGCCGTTTTACTGTCAGACGTAAAGCTAAAGAAGATCTCGATCTGGTGTTGAATTTACCGGGTCAACATAATGTGCTCAATGCGTTAGCGGCCATTGCGGTGGCGACTGAAGATGAAATCGACGATAACGCTATTACTCAGGCTCTAGTGGAGTTCCAAGGTATAGGGCGTCGTTTCCAGCATTTAGGCAAATTTGCCACGCCGAAGGGCGAAGTCATGTTAGTGGATGATTATGGTCATCATCCCAGCGAAGTTGCGGCGACCATTAAAGCTGCGCGCGCAGGATGGCCTGATAGACGTTTGGTCATGGCGTATCAGCCGCACAGATACACTCGTACCCGTGATTTGTATGAGGATTTTGTGGAAGTGTTATCGCAAGTGGATTGCTTATTGTTACTCGATATTTATAGTGCGGGTGAAGCGCCGATCACAGGTGCGGATGGTCGAGCATTATGCCGCTCAATTCGCTTGCGTGGTCAGCTAGATCCGATCTTTATCGCAAGCCCAGATCTGCTTGCAGAAGTGTTGCCCGATGTATTGCAGGACGGGGATTTATTACTCACCCAAGGTGCGGGTAATATTGGCGCCCTGTCACGACAGTTAGCGTCGTCTGGATTAGGGTTTGCTGTGGTGGAATTACCTGCGCAAGCAAGCTGATCTTTAGCGCTTGATCTGCGAGAAAAAGGAAATTTTGACCAAAGGATTTTGGTCTATATAATGGCCGGTTTTCTGTGGTTTTTAATGGGTGTCGTTAAAGGTGGGATGAAGCGTGTCTTGGAGTGATAAGAGGCGGCACTGGCGGGCAAGAATGTCACGGTTTAATTGGTATCAATGGAGCGGGGCTGGCTTTTTATTCTTCATCGTAGCCAGTTTTGTATTTGGTGGCTATCAGTTACATAAATTTTTGAATGATGCCAGCAACTTGCCGATTGAGGCCGTTGCCATTAAAGGTGAGCGGGTTTACACCACAGATAAAGATATACAAGTAGCACTACAGCATTTAATGCAGCGCAGTTTTTTTAGTGCTGACATTACCTTAGTGCAGCAGGCGTTAGAAGCTTTACCTTGGGTGTATCGCGCATCGGTAAGGCGCGAGTGGCCAGCGAAACTCAGGGTGTATTTGCAAGAGCAACAACCCGCAGCCCATTGGAATGGTGACTTGTGGTTGAACGTGCATGGAGAAGTATTCGAAGCGCCATCGCACCCAGAGCTTGAACATTTACCGCAGTTATCTGGACCAAATGATATGGGCCTTGAGGTGTTGACTGTCTATGCACAGATCAACTCCCTACTAAAGATTAATGGCTTTACCTTAGCCAGTTTGAATTTAACGCCACGACATGCGTGGCACGCGACCCTTGGAAACGGTATCGTTTTAGATTTGGGTCGAGAAGATAAAATTGCACGGATACAACGATTTATTACTGTTTATCCGGTTTTGGCGAAACAAGAGAAATCCGTTGCCAGAGTAGATTTGCGCTACGACACAGGGTTGGCCGTAGGCTGGGGCGATGCACAAACAAGAGAGCCGATAATTAATGATCAAAAACCAAGATAGAAACCTTATCGTCGGATTGGACATAGGAACCTCTAAGGTCGCAGTGATCATAGGCGAAGTTCTGCCCGATGGCGAAATTAGCATAGTCGGCCTTGGTAACCATCCCTCAAGGGGCATGGATAAAGGTGGCGTGAACGATTTAGATTCGATAGTTCGCAGTGTGCAACGTGCGCTCGATCAAGCGGAATTAATGGCGGATTGCCAAGTTTCATCGGTTTACTTGAGTATTTCGGGTAAACACATCGCCTGCCAAAATGAAAACGGCATGGTATCGATCAATGATGAAGAAGTGACACAGGAAGATGTTGATAACGTGATCCATACGGCTCGCTCGGTGAAGATCCCGACCGAACGTCGCATTTTACACGTGCTGCCGCAGGAATATGCAATCGACGTTCAAGACGGTATTCGCAGCCCAATCGGTATGTCCGGTATGCGTATGGAGGCCAAGGTACACATAGTGACCTGCGCCAATGATATGGCGAAGAATATTACTAAGAGCGTTGAGCGTTGTGGCCTTAAGGTCGACGACTTAGTGTTCTCTGGGATTGCTTCAGCCGATGCTGTGTTGACCTTCGATGAGAAAGATTTAGGTGTGTGTATCGTCGATATCGGCGGTGGCACTACGGATATCGCGGTATATACCAATGGCGCCTTGCGTCATTGTGCGGTTGTACCGGTTGCTGGTAACCAAGTGACGAACGACATTGCGAAGATTTTCCGCACGCCATCGTCACATGCTGAACAAATTAAAGTGCAGTTCGCCTGTGCTCGCAGTTCTATGGTGAGCCGCGAAGACAGTATTGAAGTGCCATCGGTAGGTGGTCGTCCATCGCGGAGCATGTCACGTCACACGCTCGCCGAAGTGGTTGAACCAAGATACCAAGAGCTGTTTGAGCTTGTGCTTAAAGAGTTGAAAGACAGTGGGTTAGAAGATCAAATCGCCGCAGGTATTGTGCTCACAGGTGGCACAGCGTCGATTCAAGGTGTGGTCGATATTGCGGAAGCGACTTTTGGCATGCCAGTTCGCGTAGCGTCACCGCTACCGATCAAAGGTTTATATGAATACGTGGACCAGTCTATTTACTCCACTGGAGTCGGACTGCTTCATTACGGCGCACGACGGGTGATCGAACGTCAGTTCGAACGTCCTGAGCGCCAAGGGGTAACTAGCGCTTGGAATCGGGTCCAAAGCTGGTTTAAGGGCGAATTTTAATTTTCATAACGCAGGCAACACGGAGATCAGACAATGTTTGAGATCATGGATACTCACTCAGACGACGCGGTGATTAAAGTCATCGGCGTTGGCGGCGGCGGCGGTAACGCTGTCGAACATATGGTCAAACACAACATTGAAGGTGTTGAGTTTATCGTTACCAATACAGACGCTCAGGCCCTGAGAAAATCAGGCGCTGGCTCAACAATTCAATTAGGACGCGATGTCACTAAAGGTCTTGGAGCAGGGGCAAACCCAGATGTGGGTCGTGCTGCAGCTGAAGAAGATCGCGAAAACATTCGCGCGGCAATCAAAGGTTCTGACATGATCTTTATCGCTGCCGGTATGGGCGGTGGTACAGGTACAGGTGCTGCACCTGTTGTGGCTCAAATCGCACGTGAAGAAGGTATTCTGACCGTTGCGGTTGTGACTAAGCCTTTCCCATTCGAAGGGAAAAAACGTATGGCTTACGCTGAGCAAGGTATTGCTGAGCTGGCTAAGCACGTGGATTCGTTAATCACGATCCCGAACGAAAAATTATTAAAAGTATTGGGCCGTGGTACTTCTTTACTCGATGCGTTCGCCGCAGCGAATAACGTGTTACTTGGTGCGGTACAAGGTATTGCCGAGCTTATCACTCGTCCTGGTCTGATTAACGTCGACTTTGCCGACGTGAAGACTGTGATGTCTGAAATGGGTAATGCCATGATGGGTACTGGCGTCGCTCGCGGTGAAGACCGCGCTGAAGAAGCGGCCGAAGCTGCTGTTGCCAGCCCATTATTAGAAGACATCGACTTAGCCGGTGCGCGTGGTGTGTTAGTGAACATCACTGCGGGTATGGATATGAGTATCGAAGAATTCGAAACTGTCGGTAATCATGTTAAGGCTTATGCCTCTGACAACGCGACTGTGGTTGTTGGTGCTGTCATCGACCCTGAAATGAGTGATGAGTTGCGTGTAACGGTTGTTGCGACTGGTATTGGTGCTGAAAAGCGTCCAGATATCCAATTGGTTTCTAAACCTGCACCTCGTCCAGAGCCTGTAGTGGTTGAACCAAAAGTCGAAGCCTATGTCGAAGAAGCTGCACATGTGAACTATGCAGCGCCAAAAGGCAACGTGTTGCCAGCGGCTCCGCAGCCAGCTCCTACGCCTGCACCATCGACAAAGCATGAATTGGATTATCTTGATATTCCAGCATTTTTGCGTAAGCAAGCCGACTAGCGAGAGCGTTTGAGTCCAGCGTAATATGTGAGGTGTTGTTCGTTTTGGGCAATACCACAACATAGCTGCATTTGTGTGACATAATAAAGTTATGTTATTATGTTGGACCAGTGCGGCTCGATTTGCCGACGCTGAGTGTACAAATATTAGGCTTTATAATTGGCATATAAACGGGTAACTGAATGATATTTCAACGAACTGTTCAGAAAATGGTGAAAACAACTGGTGTCGGATTGCATTCTGGCAACAAGGTCACTTTGAGCATTATGCCCGCGCCCGTTAATTCAGGGATCGTACTCGTGCGCACCGATTTGAGTCCTGCCGTCGCCATCCCAGCGAAGGCGGAGCAAGTTCGTGAAACCACTATGTGTACGGCACTTGTCAATGACGAAGGTATTCGTATCTCGACCATTGAGCATTTATTTGCAGCACTTGCGGGTTTAGGCATAGATAACGCTGTAATCGAAGTGGACGCGCCTGAAATTCCTATTATGGATGGCAGTGCAAGCCCATTCGTCTTCTTGTTGCAGTCTGCGGGTATTAAAGAGCAGGCCGCGCCTAAGAAGTACTTAAAGATTAAGCGCCCTGTGCGCGTTGAAGATGGCGATAAATGGGCCGAGTTAAAACCGTTTAAAGGTTTTAGAGTCAATTTTAAAATTGATTTTGCGCATCCAGAAATCGCTCGTAGCCAACAGCATGTGGTGATGGACTTTTCAACTTCTGCTTTCGTGAAAGATATCAGCCGCGCACGTACTTTTGGGTTTATGCGTGATATCGAATATTTGCGAGCCAACAACCTAGCGTTGGGCGGCAGCATGGAAAACGCTGTTGTACTTGATGAATATCGCGTCCTTAATCCCGACGGCCTGCGTTATGAGGACGAATTTGTTAAGCACAAAATTCTAGATGCGTTTGGTGATTTATATGTGGCTGGGCACGCTATTTTAGGTGAGTTCACTGCGTATAAAACCGGTCATGCGTTGAACAACCAATTGGTGCGTGCTTTACTCGCGCAACAAGATGCGTGGGAGTTGGTCAGCTTCGAAAAAGAAGCCGATGTCCCAGTCAGCTTTACCGTACCAGGTGGCGCTGTATTTGCTTAAAAAGCGATAAGATTATTTATTACGGCTGGCCAATGAGGCCAGCCGTTTTAGTTTTTCACCCAGTGAACCGCCAATATTTTCCGCTAATGCTGCAATGTGCTCTGCTGCTGCTGGGCTTAATTCTTTATGTCCCTGTTTAGGCTTTGCGTCATACATTGCTAATCTCGGGTTGACTTTAACTTCAATTGCGGTAAGGATTGGGAGCGTTTCTGCTTGAAGCTGGGTTAATAGCTTCGGCTTTTGGAAATTAATTCGCGCAGCCCAAGCTGCCGAAGTGGTTTCAACCACAAGAACACCCTGGCGGAAATTAGCGACTTTTAGTTGCTCCGCAACAGGACCTGCAATAATCTGCTTCACATGCTGATCCAGATACATAAGTAGTTCCGCTTTCTCAGCAAGGTCGGGTAATTTTCCCGATTGATGCAGTAATTGGCTGAGATCTTGAGGGGGCTTTTTCATATGATAATAAGATGGCTGAATTAGGCTATGAGTGTAACAGTATTTATTCAAGGTCGGAATGGCGTCACACGCTGGCAGCCCAGTAAACGCTGGTTGCTACTTCCAATACTATTGTTGGCCACTGGGTCCGGTATTTATCAACACAACTCCGCTCGATTTCAAGATCAGCAAGCCAGTGTCGATAACGATCGTCTCGTGCGCGAACAACAAAAGAAACAAGTCTTAGAGCTTAAAAGTGCTACTGAGTCTCAACTGGCTATGCTTGTGACTCATGTTGCACGTATGCAAGCCAAGATCACCCGTCTCGAAGCTTTAGGTCAACAGGTCGCCCAGCAGAATAAGTTGGATGAAGATTTTGATTTTTCATCCGAGGTTGGTGTGGGTGGTTTGAGCGAACTAGGCACTAACATCGAGCTCGGACAGCTTATCGACGATATGGATAAGTTGGCATCACGAATTGACAATAATAATGTTCAGCTTTCACTACTTGAAACAGTGTCATCTAACCACCATATAGATGATGAACGTTATATATCAGGTATCCCGCTCGATAAAGGTTGGTTATCGTCGCCCTACGGATTACGTAATGACCCTTTCAACGGTCGCAGGTCTGTGCATAAGGGGATTGATTTTACCGGTCGAGAAGGAGCTAAAGTTGTTGCGACTGCTGCAGGCGTGGTGACTTTTGCTGGAAATATGTTCGGTTATGGCGAATTGGTTGAAATCGACCATGGTAACGGTTTGCATACGCGTTATGGCCATAATAAAGCTTTGTCAGTGACTGTAGGTGATGTGGTCGCAAAAGGCGATGCTATCGCCAGTATGGGAAGCACTGGGCGCTCAACTGGGGCTCATGTGCATTATGAAGTGTTGCGCGGCGGACAGCAGATAGATCCACAAAAATTTGTCTACCGCAAAGCAAGTTAATTGAAACATTGGCTTCTAGTTTCCATCATGGACTTGGCCTACAGAGAATAAGTGATTCAGATGTTTGGTAAATTACTGACAAAAGTATTTGGTAGTCGCAACGACCGCACCCTTAAAGGGCTTCAAAAGATCGTTATTAGCATTAACGCATTAGAAGCTGATTATGAAAAATTAACCGATGAAGCATTAAAGGCGAAAACCGCAGAGTTCCGTGAGCGTTTAGCTGCTGGAGCTTCATTAGATAGCATCATGGCTGAAGCCTTTGCGACAGTGCGTGAAGCGTCTAAGCGTGTATTTGATATGCGTCATTTCGACGTACAGTTACTCGGCGGTATGGTACTCGACAGCAACCGTATTGCTGAAATGCGTACGGGTGAAGGTAAAACCTTAACGGCAACCTTACCCGCTTACTTAAACGCATTGACAGGCAAAGGCGTTCACGTGATTACAGTGAACGATTACTTGGCACGTCGTGATGCCGAGAATAACCGCCCACTGTTTGAGTTCCTTGGTTTAACCGTAGGAATCAACGTCGCTGGTATTGGCCAACATGAGAAGAAATCGGCCTATAACGCCGATATCACTTACGGGACCAACAACGAGTTTGGTTTCGATTATCTGCGCGATAACATGGCGTTTTCACCGCAAGAACGGGTCCAACGTCCGTTGCACTACGCCCTAATCGATGAAGTGGATTCAATCTTAATCGACGAGGCGCGTACGCCGCTGATCATCTCTGGCGCCGCCGAAGATAGCTCTGAGCTATACATCAAGATCAACACCTTGATCCCTAATCTTACCCGTCAAGATAAAGAAGATACGGAAGAGTTTGTGGGTGAGGGCGACTACAGCATTGATGAAAAAGCCAAACAAGTGCATTTCACCGAGCGTGGCCAAGAAAAAGTAGAAAACCTGCTGATCGAGCGCGGCATGTTAGCCGAAGGCGACTCACTCTATTCTGCTGCAAATATTTCCCTATTACACCACGTCAACGCGGCGCTTCGTGCGCACACGCTGTTTGAGCGTGATGTGGATTACATAGTACAAGACAACGAAGTCATCATAGTCGATGAACACACGGGTCGTACTATGCCGGGTCGTCGTTGGTCAGAAGGCTTACATCAAGCTGTCGAAGCCAAAGAAGGCGTACACATTCAAAACGAAAACCAAACATTGGCTTCGATCACTTTCCAGAACTACTTCCGTCAATACGAGAAGCTGGCAGGTATGACAGGTACAGCCGATACTGAAGCGTTTGAATTCCAACATATCTATGGATTAGACACAGTCATTTGACCGCCGATGAAAAATATCAAGCGATCATTAAAGACATTAAAGATTGCCGTGAACGTGGTCAGCCAGTATTGGTGGGTACAGTATCAATCGAACAGTCTGAACTGTTAGCGCGCTTAATGGTGCAGGAAAAGATCCCGCACGAAGTTTTAAATGCTAAATTCCACGAACGAGAAGCTGAAATCGTCGCGCAAGCTGGCCGTACTGGCTCTGTGACTATTGCGACGAACATGGCAGGTCGTGGTACCGATATCGTGCTTGGCGGCAACTGGAACATGGAAATCGATGAACTCGATAATCCAACAGCAGAGCAAAAAGCTAAGATCAAAGCCGATTGGCAAATTCGTCATGATGAAGTCGTTGCTGCGGGTGGTTTACATATCCTAGGCACAGAACGTCACGAATCACGCCGTATCGATAACCAGTTACGTGGTCGTGCGGGTCGTCAAGGTGACGCGGGTTCATCACGCTTCTACCTGTCGATGGAAGATAGCTTAATGCGTATCTTCGCCTCGGATCGTGTCTCTGGCATGATGAAAAAGCTGGGTATGGAAGAAGGCGAAGCGATCGAGCATCCATGGGTGTCTCGCGCAATTGAAAACGCTCAACGTAAAGTTGAAGCCCGTAACTTCGATATCCGTAAGCAATTACTCGAATTTGATGACGTCGCTAACGATCAACGCCAAGTGGTTTACGCCCAGCGCAATGAGTTGATGGATGCCGAAAGTATTGAAGATACTATCCAAAACATCCAAGACGATGTAATTGGCGCGGTAATCGATCAATATATTCCGCCGCAATCGGTAGAAGAGTTGTGGGATATCCCGGGTTTAGAGCAACGTCTACACCAAGAATTTATGCTCAAATTACCTATCCAAGAATGGTTAGATAAAGAAGACGATCTGCATGAAGAGAGTCTACGTGAGCGTATTATCACTGCTTGGGGCGATGCGTATAAGGCAAAAGAAGAAATGGTTGGCGCACAAGTGCTACGCCAGTTCGAGAAAGCCGTTATGCTGCAAACGCTCGATGGTCTGTGGAAAGAACACTTAGCGGCGATGGACCATCTGCGTCAAGGTATCCACTTACGTGGTTACGCGCAGAAGAATCCAAAGCAAGAATATAAGCGTGAGTCGTTTGAGTTATTCCAACAACTGCTGAACACCTTGAAACACGACGTCATCAGTGTGCTGTCGAAAGTACAAGTGCAAGCTCAGTCAGATGTGGAAGAAATGGAAGCGCGTCGTCGTGAAGAAGATGCCAAGATCCAGCGCGACTATCAACACGCAGCGGCAGAGTCGCTTGTTGGCGGTGATGATGAGCATGAAGCTGTCACTGCGCAAGCACCTATGATCCGTGATGGTGACAAAGTGGGTCGCAACGATCCTTGTCCTTGTGGCTCTGGTCGTAAGTACAAACAATGTCACGGCAAGTTAAGTTAATCTGCTGACAGATTAAGCCTACTGAATAAGTAGAATAAAACGTACACTAAAGGCAACTTATTTAAGTTGCCTTTTTATTTCCTCTTTAATAAGCCTAGCGCTTACTCTCGTGTCATCCGGATTACATTCTTACTCTTCTTTATATAGCTAATCGTCGTTATTCCCCATTGAACATCATTTCACTCTTATCTATAGCCACTAAAGTTAACCCGCCGCTGTAGCAAATTTAACCGTTAAAACCCATTTTGTGGATAAGTCTGAGGATAAAGTGGGGGTATTGTGTGACTAACTGAAAGTGTTAAAAAAAGATCCATTTTTCTCAAAAAAGCCCTTGCGGACTTTCTCAATCTCCCTATAATGCGCATCCACTGACACGGCAGACAGCGTAACGCAAGTTAAGCAAAGAAAGCCAAGCAGTTCATCGGTTAGCGAGCTAAACGATGAGTGTTGAGAAAGTTGAAAAAACTACTTGACGCACTAACGGGAATGCGTAGAATACGCAGCCCTGACCCGCTGAAAACTCAGTGTGTGGTCAACGCTCTTTAACAATTTATCAAGCAAATCTGTGTGGACACTCACAGGTGTTGAGTTAATCGAAACTGCTTAACCTTTGGGTTGGCAGTCAAAAATTTAAATCAATGTAACAATGAGTGTTCATAGCAATATGTACAGTTTGTTTCTGCTTTTAAGTGGGAACAAAAAATCAGAATTCATTGAGCCGCTGAAGTCGTAAGACGGAAGCAACAAAACTTTAATTGAAGAGTTTGATCATGGCTCAGATTGAACGCTGGCGGCAGGCCTAACACATGCAAGTCGAGCGGCAGCACAAGGGAGTTTACTCCTGAGGTGGCGAGCGGCGGACGGGTGAGTAATGCCTAGGGATCTGCCCAGTCGAGGGGGATAACAGTTGGAAACGACTGCTAATACCGCATACGCCCTACGG
>NZ_JAKKRL010000022.1:0-52626 GCF_025654335.1 Shewanella sp. SM21 | reverse complement strand
CTAAAGACCGTGCTCCAATGACCGAACTCTTTAGGTAAATCTCGCCAAGGGATACCTGTTCTAAGGCGGTAAAGAATACCTTCGAATGTTTGTCTATGTTCAGGTTTGTCATAAACACGGCCTGTGCTTTTCATTAAATGAAATAGCTTTTCCCAGCGTGCATCGGTTAGCATAAGTCTTGGCATGGCTTGAGGTTATGGTTACTTTTGGCGAAGCAAATTATAACGTCTTGCCATGCTGTCTAAAAATTACTCTCGAAAGATCAACAGACCCTAAAAGTAGTTTATTTGTATCCATAACAGAACATCCTCAAAACGGAGATTGTAGGCAAATCAACAAGATCTAACTTCGCAGGAAGACTCAGAATTTGCAAACCTTTTAGTTTGCAAAGCGTAAATAATCCCAGTCACAACCTAAATGAAGGCCCTTACCATTCCCTAAAATGAAAAAGGATATTCAACCCATTATCTGTCCAGAGTAGACTAAGATAACCAGTAAACTCCAACCGAAAATCCCTAAAAGCATCTATAGTTAAAGAAAAATATGAAGTAAAAGAATGATATTTGATCCCCAAGCCTTATTACTCATCAAGTTTATTTGCCTGCTTACTAGCACGGCTGCCGTCGCATGGGGACTCATTGCACAACCTTTAAAAATTGCCACTCAAGCCAGTATGCGCTTTTCTCTGGCGAACTTGTTCGTCCTCCTTGGCATAATACTCAACAGCCAACGCACCGAAGCCTCCAGTTACTTTTTTTGGTTCTGCTCGGATATGGCGATTTTATTTGGCTTCATTCTAGCGCGTTGGGGAACGAAGGCGCTTTTTAGACTCAAGCCCAGCGTAAAATCGGATCTTATTCTTTTAGCACTCACCGCTGGTGTGATGCTTTTGGTTCCACCTAATTTCAGCTCCGAACGCATTTTGGCCATCGCATTCTCAGCCTGCGCCGCGCTCATTTTCGCCATGTTAACTCGAGATAACTATCTTGCCATCAAACGCGATACGGGAAATCGAGTTGCCATCGCTATGGCCATGCCCTTAGTCGCCATGGTGGGTATTTTTATCATTCGTATCTTTATCGCCTTACTCTCTCCCGAAGAAAGTCCGATGTTTATCGCCATGCACACGCAAGAAGCCATACCTGTGCTTTGGTTCTATGTATTTCTGGCCCTATTGATCAATATCGTGATGATAGGTAATGCCATGACGCGGCTTGTCAGTAAAATCCGCATGTTAGCGGAGCGGGACCAACTCACAGGCCTGTGGAATCGCCGTGCTATGCATAAGTTTTTAAACAATATCCATCAACGCTGGCTGCGGGATAAAGTACCTTACAGTATGATTTTATTGGATCTTGATCATTTTAAAGATATCAACGATCAATACGGGCACGATGCGGGCGATCTCGCCCTGCTGACGGCGGCGAGACTGTTTGGGTCGGTATTGCGAGAAAATGACGCCCTATGTCGTCACGGTGGAGAGGAGTTTCTGGTGATTTTACCCGCGACTGATGCACCCGCGGCCAGAGTCGTCGCCGAGAAATTGCATCAAGTACTTAAGGACAATTCATTTATCTGGCAAGGTGTTACGATAAAAATTCATGCCAGTTTAGGTTACGCCACGATTTATCAAGGATGCCAACCTGACAAACTACTCATTCAAGCAGACCAAGCTATGTACCGCGCAAAATCTGAGGGTCGAGACCGTATTTGCCAAGCTTGCTAGGCTTTTGCAACATAACGCTGCAAAGATTAATCTCCTTTCGCAGGCCAAGCCAAAGTATCGGGCTCACGCCATGAAACTAGCGCCTCAGTGACACCTTCAGCGTCAAAATGCTCACCTTGAGTCGGCAAATCCCGATAAGCGTAATCACGCCAACCTGTCACGTCATCACCATAGCGAAAATGCAGACAATAGGCATGCAGATAACACCGATCCGCTGCCCCACCGCCGTATAAATCATCCCCTAAAATGGGTACACCTAAACTCGCCAAGGCAACTCTTAATTGATGGGTTTTACCTGAGTGGGGTTTAAGCAAATATAAACGCAACCCCTCACCAACACTCAAGGAGAAAAACTGCGTAATCGCTGGATTCTCTTTAGTCCGCAGTAACTTAAACATGCTACGACGCGACTTTGCCATGTCACCAATCACCCAGCCTTGCTTCTTCTTCGGCTTGCCTTTCGCGAGGGCGAGGTAATATTTCTGCACTTTATGAGCGGTAAACAGCTCAGTAAATTGCTTGGCGGCGACCGCGCTCTTAGCCAGAATCAACAGACCGGACGTGGGTGTATCGAGTCGATGAACAGCAAAAAGCTTAATCCCTAAATCTTGCTCAGCCTGCGCCACCACGCCTGCAGTCCCATCCTGACTGTGGAAATGCACTTTGGCTGATTTGGAAATAACAATAAAATCAGCCTCATCGGCTATGATTCGATACATGGAGTACTCGGCGTTGTAATGCGGATCATCGACTTAAAACTGAATAGTGACGACTAAGCCAGGATGATTATCCGTGAGATTAATTTTGGCATTGTGCCGTGAGAGAATCGCTTTGACCATAGATAATCCTAAACCAGTGCCCTGTAAATGCCGGCTAGGGTCGAGGCGCACTAAACGTTCGAACACTCTTTCTTTACTCTCGTCTGGAATACCAGGGCCATTATCGCGGATCTGAATTTGTGGGCCTGACTGAATAATCTCAATCCGCGCACCTTGGCCAGAATACTTCATCGCATTATCGACAAGATTATATAAGGCTTGGAATAATAAGTATTTGTCCCCAAAAACCTTATGATCTGTCAGTAGCGATAAACTCAAGGTTTGCTCGTTAGATTCAGCCACAGCATCGGCCATATCCAATAAGTCAGTACACAGTTGCGCTAGGCTTAGCTCCTGCAAATCGAGTGTCTGCTGACCTTCTTCGATACGCGTGAGCGATAACATGGCATCAAATGTCGCTAAACAATGATCGAGCTCCTCGGTCAAAATGGCGCAACCTTCGCTAATCTCATTGCTCGACTTACTCGCTAACTCTTCAATACCAATACGGATAT
This sequence comes from Shewanella sp. SM21, assembly GCF_025654335.1. Lineage (NCBI taxonomy): Bacteria > Pseudomonadati > Pseudomonadota > Gammaproteobacteria > Alteromonadales > Shewanellaceae > Shewanella > Shewanella sp. SM21. The sequence continues at coordinate 49,567 of NZ_JAKKRL010000022.1, read as the reverse complement.
GTGACAGTGGAGTACGTAAATCATGGGCGATATTATCGGTCGCACCACGCACTGCCATCAGGTTATTTTCGAGAATATCCAGCACATTATTAAACTGCAGCGCCAACATATCGAACTCATCCTGACGCCAACTCAAGGGTAAGCGGGTGTCATAGTGACCGCGTTCAATCTGTTCACTCAAGCGGTTGTATTGCACTAATCGACGTAAAATCGCCTTAGAAAACAGATAGCCGAGCGCTAAAGTCAACACTACGGTAAGCATGACAGCCGTCGCGGCGGCACTGATAAACTTATCAATTAACGTCGCTAAGTTATCGGTACGGGTCGCAATCAACACTGGGCCGTAGCGGGTCATCACTAGGCCGCCAGTAAGAATATGCAGCTTATCCGGGCCACCGGTTAAGATAGGAAAATCCCGCGTTTGCGGCAGCATGGGCATGCCTTCGGGCATAAAGCTCAAGGCACCGACCATATCGTAGCTATTACGCCAAGCGATCAGGGCCGTTTGTGGATCGGCGGCGCGGATTTGAGCGGCAAAACTACGGCGATCAACCGTTAGGGCAAGTTGCTGATAACGTTGGGTCTCTGACTCTAAATATTGAGTCACTTGATACTGCTGCTCGATGATCAACTGCCGATAGAGGGCAAATAGCAACGCCCCGATGATCACTATCACTAAGGTCGAAAAAACGATTGTGATGCGCCAGGCGCTGCTTTGGTAAGGCTTAATGCCTTTGTCGTAAGCGATAACCCGCTCCCCTCACGGTTTCGATAAGCTCGCCATGGCCTAACTCTTCAAATTTACGGCGTAATTTTGCGATATGCACATCGATGACGTTCGTGCGCGGATCGAAGTGATAATCCCACACTGCTTCGAACAATAAGGTGCGGCTAATAACTTGATTAGCATGTTCCATCAGATACTTAAGTAACTGGAACTCTTTTGGCTGTAGCATCAACTCCTGCCCGTCTAAAGTGACATTACGGGTCAGTAACTCCATCTTCAAACCACCAACAACGAGATCAGTTGTCACAGGCACAGATTGCCCACGGTGCATCAGTTTTTCAGCGCGAACTAATAACTCGGAGAAAGCAAACGGCTTAGTCATATAGTCGTCGCCACCTGCCCGCAAGCCTTTTACTCGCTCATCGACGTGCGCTAAAGCGGATAAAATCAGCACTGGTGTTTGATTACCCGTAGCCCTTAAGGCGGCCAGCAATTTTAAGCCATCGAGTTGAGGTAACATGCGGTCGAGGATCACGAGATCGTACTGACTACTCGTCGCAAGTGACAGGCCTTGATGGCCATCGCTCGCCGTTTCGATATTGTGGCCCTGCTCAAGAAATCCTTTGACGATGTAATCAATCGTCGTCGCATCATCTTCAACTAAAAGTATTTTCATCTGTATGTTGCGCTCCTCAATCTTAAGCACTCGTGTGAGCACTCGATTGACTTAGATATTTCAATCCCACTTGAGTAAAGGTAACGGTCGTAAATTTTCGACATCAAAGGCCAACTTAAACTTACCCGTATCGTCTAACAGCTTAAGTTCTAAGTAACTGATACCTAAGTCGTGGTCTAACTTTGCTTCGGTTAAGAAGGCTTTATGATCTTTAGTGGCCTTAATGATTAGACCTGAAAAGGTTTGATCTTTTGCCGCGATCATACGCGTTGCCTCAACCTCACCCAGATCATCGGCGCTTACTTTACTCGCCTTTTGTTTCAGTAACTTACCATCACGGGCACGATATTCAAACCGCGTTATAGAGTTTGCTAAAGGATTAATCAACTCAAATTGATAGACTAATTCACCCTCTTGCTCTTCCATATGAAATTCGGCAATCACACCGGAGAACCCTTTTTCAATCTGCTGCATAACGCTCAACGGCGGTACATAGTCTCCACCCGCAAACATCGAATACATGCTCTGAGCCGCCGTTGCGACACCAGATACCAACATGAATCCTAGCAACCATAGTCTCATGGCCCCTCCATATAAATCAGCTAAGTTTGTATCTTATGAGACAATCAGTTAGAAGTCGATGGACCTATTGCGCCTGTATGCAATTCCAAGCTAATCCCTCACAATTTACCACTGGATATAGCATCACACTGTGTCAGCGTTAACTCTGGTTCGGCCATCAATTGATCTGAAATCCAACGTCAACAGAACCTAAATCGCTGATAAGCCAAACACTCAATCATTTTGTGGCTAATGTGCTAAGTCTACCTAATACCAACTTAAACGCCGATGGAAACAAGATTAAGCTTTGATCATCTGGGGATTTTTAAACATGACATTTTCAGTGATAACCCTCAATTTCGCCATTTAGAATCAAGAGGATTGAATTTTAGCGGGTATTTTAGTCTATCTGTGTCATTAAAAAGTGGGATTGGCAAATAAATCGCCCTCGACTAAAGTCAGATAACTTAGCGTCAGGTAACGGTATTTTTAAATCGGAGCGAAAATGAAACCAGTCATGCGATGGATAAGCTTAAGCTTGTTATTAATAGCAGCATTAAGCGCTTATGCCTATGGCAGCGCCACCAGTGTATTGGTGTTCATCATCTTAGGCATGCTATTGGAAGGGACATTTTGGATTGGATTGCTGGGTAAAAAACGTCATTAGAGTGCGATATCACGTTATTCCAAAATATGAATTTGTTCGGATTTGAGTGCCACTGTGGTTTGCATTCCTTTTGTGAGTGCAAGTTTTTGGGCAAAATGCAGCGAGACTTCGGTGTTAAGTTGTAACTGAGTACCTGTGATATAGCAGATAAGCCGGACCGATTCGCCCATCACCAGCATAGCGTCGATAGTGACATCTAACTTATTAAAGCTGCGGCATAAACGCCCTTTGGAAATCGAATTAAACCGAATACCTTGGTTGGGGATAACCCAACGAACTCGACTTCCCACAGGGCGATCTTTGCCATAGTCGCAGGCAATTAACTGTTCGCCAAACTTAAGCCAAGTGAGGTCTTTTGTGCTGTCTTGAAACACCACTTCACCGTCGAAAATATTCCTTAGCCCCATCTGCCGCGCCACCGCTTCATTGCGAGGCCGCGACAACACCTCGAAAGGTGCGCCCTGCTGTAGCATCTTCCCTTGGCTGATCAAAATCATCGAATCGGCTAGCAACAAAGCTTCATTTAAGTCATGGGTAACCATGATCACTGGGCAGAGTAACTGCTCTTTGAGGCGCGCCAGTTCGAGATATAAACGCTCGCGGGTTTCCCTGTCTACCGCCGAAAAAGGCTCATCGAGTAATAATACTGAAGGTTCGCGGGCAAGTGCCCGGGCAAGCGCGACCCGCTGACGCTGACCGCCCGATAAATGCGCTGGCAATCTATCGGGTAGGCCTTGTAGGTTGACTCGCTCAAGCCAATCTTTCGCGCGTACAATGCGCTCAGATTTAGGGATATGGTCAAGTCCAGCGACTACGTTTTCCAAGGCAGTGAGATTCGGAAATAAGCCAAAATGCTGCGGCATATAACCGATATGGCGTTGCTGCGGGCTTAAGGCGATGCGCGCTTTATCATCAAACCAAGGCCGTTCGCCAAAATGGATTTGGCCCGTATCGGGATGATTTAATCCAGCGATCATCCGTAGCAAGGTCGTTTTGCCACCGCCAGACGGCCCCACCACAGCGAGCACTTCGCCAGCTTTACAACGAAAATCAGCGTTGAGTTTAATGTATTTATGGTTTTGGATCTGACACTGCAGATCAGCGATGATTTGCGCCACGCTGACCTCCTAAACGCCGTGATAAACTGGTAGTCAGCGCCAAAGCCGTTACCGCAAACAGTAATAACACTAATGACATAGTGCCTGCGGCATTAAAATCGAAGGCTTGCACACTGTCGTAGATAGAAATAGAAATTGTCTTAGTCTCGCCAGCGATATTGCCGCCCATCATCAACACAACGCCAAACTCGCCGAGCACATGGGAGAAACACAACACCAGCGCGGTTAGCACACCCGGCCACACCATAGGCAATTCAATCTTAAGCAATATTTTAAGTCGGCTCATGCCACAACAAGCTGCGGCATCGCGGACATCATTAGGTACAGTTTCAAAGGCGCGTTGTATCGGCTGCACTGCGAAGGGAATATTAACTAAAACGGAGGCGATAACCAGACCAGAAAAGTGAAACACGAGCTGCTGGCCAGTCAGTTGCTCTATCCATTGTCCGAGCCAACTCTGACTACCGAGCCCCACCAGCAAGTAATAGCCAATCACAGTCGGCGGTAACACTAAGGGCACCATGATCAGCGCTTCGACCCAAGATTTACCGACAAATTGGCGGTAGGCCAAAGCTCGCCCCGCGAGTATCGCAAGGGGGATCAGCACCAATACTGTGATGCTGCTGAGTTTGACCGATAACCACAGCGCCTGCCAATCCATTGGAATCCTTAACTTACTGGCAAACCAAAACCGTATTGAGTGAATACGGCGCGGGCGGCGTCTGACTGTAGATATTGGTAGAAACGCTCGGCGGTTGAGCTAGCCTTAGGCATTAACGCCATACGTTGATTCAGCGGACCATGGAGATCTGAGGGCAGAGCTAAATAATGACCGAGGGCCTGAAACTGCGGCGCAATTGCCAGTGATAAAGGAATAATTCCGCCTTGAGTAGAGCCGCTGATCGCAAACTGCGCCGCTTGGGAGGCGTTTTCGCCTAAGATCAACTTAGTTTGTAGCTCATCCCATAAACCGAGTTTTTTCAATAACTCTCGGGCGCGTTCACCGTAGGGTGCATGGTCAGGATTGGCAATCGCAAAACGCTCTAGCTGACCCGCGGCCATTAATGCTTTTAGGCCATTGAGTTCGATATCTAGTGCGAGCGGTGAATTTTTAGGGGCGACTAAGGCTAAACGGCCAACGGCATACTGCACGCCCTCGCCTTGGGTAAAACCGACTTTGTTCAGCTCGGCAATATAACGCTCATCGGCGCTCAGCAGCATTTCAAACGGCGCACCGTGTTGAATTTGCGCGACAAAATTTCCCGATGAACCATAAGAGACCCGTACTTTGAGACCCGTTTCTGCGGTGAAGTTTTTAACAATGTCATCCAAGGCAAACTTGATATTAGCCGCCGCGGCGATGGCAGGAATCGGCGCATTATCCACTGCGCGACTGGTCGATGGTACAACTGCTAAGCAAAACAGTAATACAAAACTAAGGGAGTGGAAGAAACGGGTCAAACTCTGCATTGGGTCACCTCAGTGCCGTGTTCGCGTTCATGTAGAGCTAGCAAGCTGCCTTGCCACTGCGCGTATTTTTGCTGTAATTAATCTTTGTGTTGCCACAGTTTGGCAGCTTGTTCATCGGCATCTTTCGCCTCAACCCAACTTTTACCTTGCTCGCCCGCTTCTAATTTCCAGAATGGCGCCTTGGTTTTTAGGAAGTCGATTAAGAATTCACAGGCCGCGAAGGCGGCTTTGCGATGGGCGCTGGTTACGCCGATAAATACAATTTGCTCACCTAAGGCCATAGTGCCCACGCGGTGAATCACAGTGACTTTGTTCAGTGGCCAGCGACTGCGCGCCTCGACAACGATTTGTTCTAGCACGGCTTCTGTCATGCCAGGATAGTGCTCTAAGGTTAAGTCAGTCACGGCGGCGCCATCATTAAAATCACGCACTTTACCGACGAAAGTGACTACGGCACCATCGCTATCATCTTGAGCCAACTGCCGATATTCGTCGGTCACACTAAAATCGACTTCTTGCACTCGAACTGCGGGTAATAAGCGCATATTAACCTCCGGTAACGGGTGGGAAAAAGGCGACTTCATCACCATCGTTTACAGGCGTATCCCATTGACTGATGGTCTGATTTACCGCTACCAGCAATTTGTCTGAGGTTAATACTTTAGCCCATTTATCGTCGGTGGCGGCCAGCGTCGCACGTAACGCTTCAGCGGTTTGTGTCTGCTCGCTCGCCTCTAGGCTTAATTTAGCTGTGCCCAATAATTCTCGAACTTGAGCAAAAAACAACACGTTAATCATAATCTTCTCTCGTTTTTGATCCGCTTAACTGACTCACCAATAGCGCGTCAGACTTAAGCTTGGACAGCTTCGCTCACTTGGTAATCTGCCGAGTGGCTAAAGCCTATTCTGTCAGGCTAAACCTTAAAATGTCCCGATTTGCCGCCACGTTTTTCTAGCAAACGGACTTGGGAGATCACCATATCTTTTTGCACGGCCTTGCACATGTCATAGATAGTTAACGCCGCCACTGAAGCTGCAGTTAACGCTTCCATCTCTACGCCCGTTTTGCCGGATAACTTGCACAGGCTAGTAATACGCACGCGGTTATGTTCAGGTTGTGCCTCTAAATCGACTTCAACTTTCGTTAGCATCAGCGGATGGCAGAGAGGGATAAGGTCTGAGGTTTTTTTCGCGGCTTGAATGCCCGCAATACGCGCGGTCGCAAACACATCCCCCTTGTGGTGGCTGCCACTCATGATCATCTCGAGTGTCGTGCTCGCCATCTCAATAAAAGCTTCTGCACGGGCTTCGCGCTCAGTAACGGCCTTTTCAGTTACATCGACCATATGGGCATTGCCATCGGCATTAATATGAGTAAATACATTGCTCATCGGAGCGATCCTTTAATTGAGGTCAAAACAGGGTACAAGGGAAATTGAGCTTTTACTCGCGCTAAATTGGCTATAGCCACAGACCTAAAATCAGGTCTAGCCGCCAATAGAGGCAAGATGCTGAGTGACACCTGTGATGCCTTGATGCAAGTAATGGGTTTCTTTCTTCTGGGCTAATTGACCGTGCAGACGCTCAATTAATTCCGCTTGCTGGTTAGAATGCTGTAGCAGATCACGTAAATCGACACCGGATTCCGTAAAGAGGCACAAGTGCAATTTACCCTTAGCAGATACCCGTAAACGGTTACAGGTAGCACAAAAATTATTGGCATAGGGCATGATCAAGCCGATACGGCCCTGATAATCGCTGCGGCTGAAATTTTGGGCTGGACCATCGGAGGCGCTTGGCGTATCTAATTGCCAGCTATCTGCCAGTAACTGCGCTTTGATGTCAGCGCCCGCTAGATGATGTGCTTCAAAATACTCACGACCAAGACCCGTTTCCATCAGCTCGATAAAACGCAGGTCGATTGGCGTGTGTTTAATCCAGTGTAAAAAACGTGGCAAATCTTTATCGTTTAAGCCTTTAAGCAGTACGGCGTTGATTTTTACTCGCTCGAAACCTGCTGACAAGGCGGCATCAATCCCCCGCATCACTTCATCAAACTTATTTTCGCCAGTGATCTGGTAAAACATTTTGGGATCTAAACTATCCACGGACACATTGATACGACGCAAGCCAGCATCGAACCATTCTTTGGCATGCTTTTCGAGTCGATATCCATTAGTGGTCGTCGCAATAGTATGAATGCGCGGGTTATCAGCGACGACACGAATGATGTCGGTAAAGTCTTTACGCAGGGTAGGTTCACCGCCTGTAATGCGGATTTTTTGGGTGCCGACTTGGCTAAATGCGGAGACTAAGTTTTCTATCTCATTGAGAGATAAGAATTTTGGTTTACCTTCAGGATGATAACCATCAGGGAGGCAGTAACTGCATTTGAAGTTACAAACGTCAGTGACTGACATCCGTAAATAGTGAAATTTTCGACCAAAGCTGTCTTGTAATTGAGACATGATCACCTTTCCAAGTGTGGGAGGTGAGAGCATTTCTTATCCCACCCCGGTGGCATTATTACCACGGCTACACCTCCATATCTTTCGACTTAGGCAGGCAAGCTCGGAGAACCGTCGTCGGTGATTATAGGCCGAAAGTACTCACTAGCTATACCCCTAAACAGGTATTTATTAACCTAGATCACGCTAGCGTGAATAATCTGTGACAGTCCTCACCTAAAGATTTGTATTGAATTAGACTAAACAGCAGCTTAATCCACTGTGACCTTATCTTATTTTCAGGTAAGGTGGTGCAAGCAATAAAACGCCCGTTTACAAACTACAACACTCGATAAAAATCGGGGAAACGTGAAGGAAGAGGTGAACTGATGGAACGCGAATCAATGGAATTCGATGTTGTTATCGTCGGTGCTGGTCCAGCTGGCTTGGCCACGGCATGTCGATTAATGCAAATATCACAGGATTCAGGTAAAGAAATTACCGTCTGTGTGGTAGAAAAAGGCTCAGAAGTGGGCGCGCATATTCTGTCAGGCGCTGTGTTCGAGACAAAAGTGCTAGACGAGCTATTCAGTGACTGGCGCGAAAAAGATGCTCCAATAAAAACCGCTGTCACCCACGACGAAATTTACCTACTCAGCTCAGCCACCGACGGCAGAGTCATGCCTAATGCTTTTGTGCCAAAAACCATGCACAACGACGGCAATTTTATTATCAGCGTCGGTAATCTATCCCGCTGGCTTGCCAATCGCGCAGAAGAACTCGGTGTCGAAATATTCCCCGGCTTTGCCACCAGTGAACTACTATTTAACGCCGATAACAGCGTTAAAGGTATTTTGATTGGCGATATGGGAGTGGGTGCCGATGGCGAACCCAAAGACAGCTTTATGCCAGGCATGGAGTTGCACGCTAAATATACCGTTTTCTCCGAGGGTTGCCGCGGCCACTTAGGCAAGCAACTTATCGAAAAATACCATTTAGATAATGGTAAAACACCACAGCATTACGGTTTAGGCTTCAAAGAAATTTGGAAAGTCCCCGCCGAACAACACGAACAAGGCAAAGTCGTTCACACTGGTGGCTGGCCATTAACCGAGGGCGCATCGGGTGGCGGCTTCCTTTATCACATGGAAGATAACCAAATTGCGGTCGGCCTTATTATTGATTTGAACTACAAAAATCCGCATCTGAGCCCATTTGACGAATTCCAGCGCTATAAAACCCACCCTGTGATTGCTAAGTATTTAACGGGTGGCGAACGCCTTAGTTATGGCGCACGCGCGATTACTAAAGGCGGCTTAAACTCGCTACCTAAGATGAGTTTTCCTGGCGGTCTTATCATAGGCTGCAACGCGGGTACGTTGAACTTTGCTAAAATCAAAGGCACTCACACTGCGATGAAGAGCGGGATTGTTGCAGCAGAAACCTTAGGTAAAGCCATGATGGCAGGGGTTGAAGGCGGTAAAGATCTCGACTGTTACCAAACCCACCTTGAAGAAAGCTGGCTATACGAAGAATTGCATAAATCCCGCAACTTTGGTCCAGCGATGCACAAATTTGGTACCTATTTAGGCGGCGCATTCAACTATATAGATCAAAACTGGTTTGGCGGAAAGTTCCCTATCACACTGCGTGATGAGCACCCAGACTATGCGCAAATGGCACCTGTGAGCGCTTACAGCAAGATTGATTATCCAAAACCCGATGGCAAGCTTAGCTTCGATAAACTGTCCTCAGTGTATCTGTCGAGCACTTATCATGAGGAAGATCAGCCCTGCCATTTACGTCTCAAGGACAGCAGCATTCCACTGGGCATTAACTTGACTCAGTTTAATGAGCCAGCACAGCGTTATTGCCCAGCCGGCGTGTATGAAATCGTCGAAGAGGCGGGTCAGCCCAAATTTGTGATCAATGCGCAAAACTGCATTCACTGCAAAACCTGCGACATTAAAGATCCTAGCCAAAATATCACTTGGGTTACGCCAGAAGGCGGTGGTGGTCCTAACTACCCCAATATGTAACTTGTCACCAATAAATGTTAATAGCGGCGCTCAATGGAGCGCCTTTTTTTCACCTTTGAAACAAACATCTCACTTTTTTGCTTGCCCTTATCTACGACATTGGCCACAATTGCCACACATAAAAGAGTTCGTTTTCAATCATCATCCCATTTCCATCTATACTCTACATAATTAGATCTACTGCAAGACCAACGGGTTAGGCCAAATAAATGTTTTATACGCTGTTTTATTCGGCATTCGGCCTAGACTAAGGTTAACTTTTCACATTCCTGTCCGATAATCTTTTACCGTACAAGAGTGCGTTGACCGATAACGCAAAACAGTCCAACACAGGCATATTGATATTTATGATATTTAATAACCTCACCATTAAGCAGAAAATTCTGTTAACAGTGACATTTGCAGTACTGCTGTCGACCATACTCGTCGGCGTATTAAGCCAACGTAGCGCTAAAAATGTCGTACAACAACGGATGTTAGGTTCGGAACTGCCGAGTTTGATGATGCAGATCCGCAATAAGATCGATCTCGACATCTCCACTTTAATGAATGCCGCAGAGCAATTGGCCAGCAGCCGCATGTTACTCCAATGGCTCGAAGATGGCAGACCACAGGCCCAAGAAACCCAAGTGGTTGCCCAACTGAAAGACATCACGCGTCAATATAAGCTAGCGCAAGCCTCCTACGCCGACAGACAAACTGCCGCCTACTACACTCAGGATGGATTTTTGCGCGTGCTAACCCCAGCGCAGGATGGCTGGTTTTTTGGTTACCGAGACAGTGGCCAAGAACGTATGTTAAACGTATTCACTGAGGCCAACGGCGAAGTCAAACTCTTCATCAACTACCAGCAACCTAATGGTCGCGGCTTAGTCGGGCTTGCTAAATCACTCGATGACATGGTGCGTTTGCTGAGCTCGTTTAAGATTGAAGAAACCGGTTTAGTCTACTTAGTGGATGCTAAAGGTGAGGTAAAACTCCACCCAGATACGAGCCAAATTGGTAAGAGCAGCCTAAGCAACTTATACAAGGATGCGAGTTCAAGCTCATTATTAAACCGCAGCGATTTCAATCTGATCAATACCAAAATCAATGGCGAAAACATGCTGGTTGCCAGTAGTTATATCGCATCTATGGATTGGTACTTAGTCGCACAGGTGCCAGAGGCCGAAGTATTCGCACTATTAACCGAAGCGGCTTATCAGATCTTAATCTGGACGCTAATCATTGCAGCGGGCTTTATTGTTCTCGCCATCGTGGTGGCAGGTTCTGTGAGTCGTCCTATTGCACAAGTTGCCGCTATGTTCCACGACATAGGCGAAGGTGAAGGTGACTTACGCCAACGTCTACCTGTCAATGGTGAAGATGAAATTGCGCAACTCGCCAAGGGATTTAACAGCTTTATCAGCAAGATACAGGAATCTGTCATCGAAGTGGCACAAACCAGCGAACAGCTCGGTTTCTCGGCTAAGGATGTGTCGAATCAGGCACAGCAAACCTTAGAAGACAGCCACGAGCAGAAAGATCGCACTATGATGGTGGTAACGGCCATTAATGAAATGGGCGCGACGGTTAACGAAATTGCCAGTAATGCCGCCCAAGCTGCGGTTGCCGCCAGAGATGCAGATACTGAAGCCAGCAGCGGCCAAGTTGTGGTAACCCGTGCCCGCGATACCATTAACCAATTGTCGAAAGACGTTGGCCAAGTGGGTGAAGTGATTGAGTCCCTCGCGACCCACACTAAATCCATCGGTGGTATTTTAGATGTGATCCGCGCTATCTCTGAGCAGACTAACTTGTTAGCCCTCAACGCGGCCATTGAAGCAGCACGTGCCGGCGAAGCTGGACGCGGATTTGCTGTCGTAGCCGATGAAGTGCGTAACTTAGCCTCACGCACAGCAGCATCGACCAATGAAGTGCAAGGCATGATCGACAAGCTGCAATCGGAAGCCAGCCGCGCGGTTAATGCGATGGCCCAGAGTCGTACCCGCTCCCACGAAGGCGTTGTGGCCGTCGATGAAGCCAGTAAATCGTTAATTGGCATTAGCGATCGCATTGGTCTTATCAGCGACATGAACATCCAAGTTGCTGCGGCAACGGAAGAACAATCCACAGTTGTGGAGGACATCAACCGTAACGTCACTGAAATCAATGACATTACTCAACGTACTGCCAATACTGCACAAGCGGCGGCACAGGCGAGTTTAGCCTTGAATCAACTGTCACACCGCTTAGATACCTTAGTGGCCAAGTTTAAGGTGTAAAACCTTAAAACTTACGCCATAAAAAACGCCTTAGATGTTTCCATCTAAGGCGTTTTTCTTTAACTCGCAGAGGTAATTAATCCATAGCAATAAATTTAATCGTTAATGGATAGCGATACACTTTACCTTCGCTGGCCTTAATAATCGCCAGCACAGTGCACACCAAATCGAATATGCCGAGTATGGCTAAAAAGATGAAACCAATGCCGACCAAAGCTAATACGCCACTGATAATCACATAAATCAACAGGCTCAATTTAAAGTTCAAACAACTACGGCCACATTGATCGACAAATGCGGACTCTTCACGCTTCATCAGCCAAATGATCAAAGGACCAAGAATAGAGCCCAACGGCACTAAGTATCCAATAAAACTTGAGGCGTATACCAGTAAGCCAAAATCTTTATCACTTTTTGTAACGGGTTCAATCATAGGTCATCCCTGTTTTATCATTTTGAATATAAAGCCTTATTTTCCACTCGGCCCATATAAACGCATTTGCCAATCTTCTACTGTCTGTAATGCTAAGCGGCGTTGTAGGCTATTAACCCAACTCAGCGCTAATCCCTCGCAGGAAGCTAAACGATCATAGGCACTGGCATTAAACGTTGGCGAGAAATAGAGTGACATGGCCTCGGCAACACTGATATCAGTACGACGCTCAACTAATTCAATCCTATCGTTTAACTGAATAATCCCTGGGGTTAAGATTCTATAAAACCAACCACATAATTGGCTTTGCTGCATGGCGAGTGCGAATTCTCTGTGGCCAAATTGCAGATTCAATTTAAAACAAGGTGAACGCGGCTGAGTCACTTGCACTTTTACTGCGCCAATTTGCAAGATATCGCCAATATTGACTTGAGTTTCGTTCAGTCCAACTGTGCTAATGTTCTCTCCCATGCTGGGCGCATCTTCGAGCTGGGTGATTAAGTCCCAACGACGATATTGGCCGTAGTGCTCGCGGGGGAAATGATGTAGCACGCGATCAAGGCCGCCATGGTGTTTTGGATCGGCCTGCGCGTCCCCTTCAACATGGTCGATATGCACTAACAGTTGTTGAGCCGCTTGCTTACCATCAATCCCCGTAGCAACACCGGACATTTCTTGAAGATGGGTTCCTAAGTACAATCCAGACAATTTATTAATCAACAACTTTGACATCTGCAACTCCAAATCAATGACCTATCGCGCATTACTGTCAGAGTGTAAACCGCGATACGCCAATAACACAATCAACCCGCGCCATAACCCACAAAGGTAGGCTAAACATTGCTGCCAAGAAGAACCGAGTAAAGTCTATGAATGATTTAACACCACTTGATTTCGGCCCGCTTCTTTTGCCTGATACAAGGCCAGATCGGCACGTTTGATAAGGTCCTCCGCAGGCTCTTGCACTTGATGCTCAGCAACACCAATACTGGCAGTAATAGAAATGTGTAATCCATTCACTTTAATTTCCCGCTGGGAAATGAGGTCACGGATCTGTTCTGCCAGTTCTGCCGCTCGGGATAAATCCATCTCAGGAAGTAAAATTAAAAACTCCTCACCGCCCCAGCGACATAAAATATCCTGTTGTTGTAGTAAGCCACGCAGCATATTAGTCATGGTTTTTAATACTAAGTCACCAATCCCATGCCCATAACTGTCGTTCACTTTTTTAAAGTGGTCGATATCCAGCAAGAGTATTGAAATCGGCGATTGTGTCAGCTTAGCTTTATCTAACGCCTGCCTAAAGTACTCATCAAACACCTGACGGTTAGCGGCGCCAGTGAGCTTATCAGTAGACGCCATAATTTCTAGTTTGCGCTGATAACGACCTAAGGTCATGTTGGAGATGAATAAAATACCTAGGGTCACCATTAGGCTTAACGCCAAATTACCCCAAAACGTATTTAACAGTTCCCGCTCTTGTGGCGCATCCTCCTGCTCAACAATCAAATACCACTTAAACTCAGGAACTAAGCGACTATTGAGATAAACCGTTTTCCCGTTTTTCTGATAGCTGAAGGCGGCACTTGGGCTGGTTAAAATACGCGTAGCCAAATTATCAAGCCCTACGTTCGTTTGCAGCGAATCCGTACCGTCATATTGATCGCCATGCAAAGTGACATTACCTTGCCGATCGGTAAAGAACACTCGGCGGTTATAACGCTTTTGATATAACTCAATTAAGGCTTTAACCTTTTCAACCGCCAACCCCACACCGGTAACACCAATAAATTTCCCTTCAAAATCAAAAACTTTATAGTTAACAAATACGGTTGTCTTACTGCGGTCTGCCGTATCGGCATCAATATTGACCTCATAATGTTCAGATTCAGGTAAAGAACGCACTCGAAAATACCAAGCATCGTCAGGCTCTACATCTTGGATTTGTTTTAAAATGCCCGTGGAATGGTAATAATTTCGACTTTTCTCAGACACAAAAAAGCTAGTGACTGTACCGTATTTCTCTTGGATTTCCTTAAGGTAACGAATGAGTTTTTCGGGCTCTTGCTCATGACTTAAGGTCCAATCCCGAACAAAGGTATCCTGCGCCATCAAGGATGAAATAAAGATGGGTCGTAACAAATCCTGTTGAATTTCTGAATAAATATTGTCACTTGTGAGCGGTAAGGTATTGCTCTCTATTTGCTGGCTCAGTGAATCATGAGCCACTTTGTAACTGATACCGCTGGTCACTAAAAAGGCGACCAAAAGCAAAACAGACAGAAGCCAAATAAATTTATTTTTATCATTCCAAGCGTTATTGCCCATTCTCAACTCCAAAGACTACAGAACACCTTGAGTGGCTTATTATTTTAATTTAACGATAACTATTTTAGTTGAATAAATGTTAACGCAATTGTGCCATGGCCGCACAAGATTTCTGTCGTATTGGCGTTCTACGATGGAATAACTTTATTTTGAGCAAAAAAATGCCTCGTTGGGGAAACGAGGCAAAAAACATACTAACCAATAAATGGGAGAAAAGTACAAGAAAACGTTAAGGGACAAGCTATGCGCCACAAGACATACTCTAGCAAGGACGTATGACAAAAAGATGACTCAAACTGGTCGCCCGCAGATTTTCATGCGATTTGCTTCGCCTCTAAATACTGTTTTAGTGCCTCACCCGGAATAGAACTATCAGTTGCCACCGCAAATGCCGCCCAAATCGCCCCTTCTGCCATGGCCTCAGTAATCGACTGGCCGATGCAGAGACTGTGGATCAACCCTGCCGCATAGGCATCACCCGCGCCTGTGGTATCAACAACTGTGGCAGGGATAGCAGCAACATGCTGCACTTGATCATGCGTGTAAACCTTAGCCCCATTGATACCATCGGTGACAATAAAGTAACGCAGACAATCGCCACCAATGCTTTTGCCATATTCCCAAGATGCGCCATCACAACGCCCCTGAATATCACTCATGGAGGCCAATAAAATATGACAAGGTCTCTGTCTGTCGTCCTTGGCTAATTGCGCGACCACAAGACAATGTTCTAAAGCTGTTTTTGCCCAGCTGACAGAGCCTTCAGCGGAAGTATTAAAATACAACGCGTCCCATGGCTGCCATTTCGGCGGTACAGATAATTCAAATATGGGTCTTTGTGGCCGAATAATGGTGCGCTCGCCGTCTGGCGTCATTACAAGCAGCATTTCGCATGTATTGCCGGTGCGGCGCTGCACTAAGCGACAATCGAGCCCTTGCGTACTGGCTTCTGCAATGAGCCAATCCCCCATGTCATCACGGCCCACTTGACTCACCAGCGCGACGCTATGCCCAGCCCAGACTAAACCTAATCCGGTATTTGCCCCACCGCCGCCGAGCCTTTGGCCGCCATCTTGATAATGGAAACGTCCACCTGTTTTTAAAGGTTTATCAAGCAGTAAGATCCGATCACAGTTGAGATTGGCAACTAACAGAATATTAGCCATTACAAGGCTCCAAAGGGCAAAAAAGCATCAAGGCCAGAAGATAAAAACAAAGAAATATCAATCTAGAGCAAAATGCTCACAGGCACAATCCAATCATCGAGATAGAAACACTATAAGGATATGGCAGCGCCTTGATGTAAGCATTTGTCCCGAAGAAGATGAGGAAAACAGTTATCCACTCATACGGTATAACATAGCTGTGAACTCTAACACTTTGTTTAAAATCGATTTATAGAAAAGATAACGTCTCAGGACAAAAAGAAGCGTAACCATTTTGAAGCCGACTCGATTAATTATCAGTAGACATAGTTAAAATGCATGCTGGATACATATATTAAATTTATGAATGGAATCAAACAAGAATACCAATAACTTGCTGAACAAGTAAAAGTGCAGTCAACCTCGGATCCCGAGCGCTAACTGCACTTTGCCATCTAGTTACTCACGATAAACCTTCAATTACTTTATTGGCGTCAATGGTGATAAAGACGCAAATTGTACTGCTAATGTCCAATCTGTAATGACCATATCTGAAGGCTGCCAACTGTCATCAACCCACTCATAAACCAAGCCAGGGTTTTCCTCTGCGTTGACTAACAAACGCCGTCCATCTTGCAACACAAGCGTATAATCGAGCCCCTGCGCATCGACACTTTCAATGTCCCCCAAGACATTGTGCTTAATGGCCGAAATAGTTCCGGTTGCCTTAACGGCATCGTTTTCCTTTGCACCGCTGTAAAACTTTAACGCCTCGTTTGCGGCAGTCTTGTGAAAAACAAACTCCTCAGTCACACCCACTACGATCGACGGATCAAGCTCATACCAGGCGGGTATCCATAATGCGTTAATTGTCATCCCGTTATATCCTGCATAATAATTTTACGGACGGGATCATTCTGCCTTAACCCCGACAGAGAAAATACTCTTCAGGGATAAAATAATTTTAATCCCTGTAAGGGATAGCATCACTAAATTGAGCGCATCACTTTCTTTGTAAGATAATTCCAAACCAAAGGGTCATACCTGAGATGCTTTAAGCTCCAGCACTGATGTTGGACCCAATTGGTCTTTCTGTTAGTTTGTAAAACACTTTGCCTCAAACCGACACATTAAGCTGACAAAGTGATCCTGAGCTCAGTAATCGCGTATAGAGTCACACACGATAGATTAATCTTCCCATGCTTGCACCGCAGGCCGATAAATACGGAGTTTACTTGTCTATGGATAAGCCCATAACGCAACCCCCTCAAACCCTTAAGCTCATTGGTGAAACTGAGGCCGGAAAGCGTCAAGAGCTTAAGCAATACTTTAATCAGACATGGGCTTTATACGAGTCTCTGTTTGATTTGATCCAAGAAGATAGCGCCTATTACCTCAAAGCTGAGCCGCTGCGCCATCCGTTAATATTTTACTTTGGCCATACGGCCACTTTCTATATCAACAAACTCAAACTCGGTAAATTTCTCGATGAACGAGTAAACGACAACTTCGAATCCATGTTCGCCATTGGTGTCGATGAGATGTCTTGGGATGATTTGAACGAACAACATTATCCGTGGCCGGATGTGGCAGAGGTGCGCAGCTATCGCCAACAAGTTAATGCTGTCGTCAATCGTGTTATCGATGAAATGCCTCTAGCGTTACCTATCACTCAAAATAGCCCAGCTTGGATCATTTTGATGGGCATTGAACATGAGCGTATTCATTTAGAAACCTCATCGGTGATCATCCGCCAACTGCCGCTGGAATATGTCGCGCCCAACCACCTCTGGCCCGCGTGCCAAGACACCGCCCCTGCCGAGACCAACAGTTTATTGGCTGTAAAAGGGCAAAAAGTGACCTTAGGCAAAACTGAACAAGACCAAACCTACGGTTGGGATAATGAATACGGCCATAAAATATTTAACGTTAACGACTTTAAGGCTGCTAAATTCTTAGTCTCGAATCAAGAGTATCTCGCATTCGTCGAGGCTGGCGGCTATCGCTCACCCCAATTTTGGAATGAAGAAGGCCAAGCTTGGCTTGCCTATACCCAAGCACAAATGCCGCGTTTTTGGCGCTTAAGACAAGATAAATGGTGGCAACGTAACTTAGCAGAAGAAATCCCGCTGCCATTAAACTGGCCTGTTGAAGTGAATCAACTCGAAGCTAAGGCCTTCTGTAATTGGAAAGCCGAACAAAAGCAAAGCAATATACGTCTATTAACTGAAGCTGAGTGGTACATCTTACGTGAGAATGTGCCCGCCGATGCGCCCGATTGGCATGAAGTGCCGGGCAATATTGCTTTGGCTTATTACGCCTCTTCTTGCCCAGTGAATCGCTTCGAACATAATGGCTTTTTCGATATTGTCGGTAATGTTTGGCAATGGACAGAAACCGCAATCGACGGTTTTGACGGCTTCGCCGTACACCCACTTTACGATGATTTCTCCACCCCAACCTTCGATGGCAAACATAATCTCATCAAAGGCGGCTCGTGGATCTCTACGGGTAATGAGGCAATTGCTTCATCACGCTATGCGTTTCGTCGACATTTTTATCAACACGCGGGCTTTCGCTATGTGGAATCCACCCAAAATCCAGCTCAAATGGCCGAGGTCAATGTGTACGAAACGGATGAACTGATTTCCCAATACCTTGAATTCCACTATGGCGCCGAATATTTCGGGGTTGCTAACTTCTGCGTCAATGGTGTGCAGCAAGCGCTGAGTGAAATTCAATTGACTCATACAGCTAAAGCCCTCGATATCGGCTGCTCCGTTGGTCGCGCGAGTTTCGAACTGGCAAAAATGTTTGATCATGTTGATGGTATCGACTTCTCGGCGCGCTTTATTCAACAGGCCTATGCGCTGACAGAACAAGGTGAAAAACGTTACACCATACGTACCGAAGGCGACTTACAGGAATTTAAGAGTGCGAGTCTCGCGAAACTGGGATATGAGCTTGAGGCGAAAAAGGTCAACTTTATGCAAGGTGATGCCTGTAATTTAAAGCCCATCTACACAGGTTATGATTTGGTTTATGCCTCAAATCTTATCGACAGGTTAAACGAGCCTAAGCACTTTTTAACCAGTATTGCCCAGCGGATTAATCAAGGTGGATACCTTGTGGTTGCCTCGCCATACACTTGGCTTGAAGATTATACGCCCAAGGATAAATGGTTAGGTGGCGTTAAAGTCAAAGGAGAGAACTTCACCACCTTAGATGGCTTGACCGAAACCTTGATCGGCCAATTTGAGCTGGTCGCAGTGAAAGAAATTCCCTTCGTGATCCGCGAGACTAAACGTAAATTCCAACATTCCATCTCAGAAATGACAATTTGGCGTAAACGTTAATGCTCACTCATGGGATAACCAACTGAAGTCCTGATAAAAATATCCGCCAGAAATCCATTTCTGGCGGATGTGTAACATCCAGCTCAGTCACATTTACAGCACCAACTAAGGTGAGAACACTGTAAATGCAGCGAAAAATATCTACACCTTAAACTGTGCCGTTGTTAAACCAAGCTGATTTGCTAACCCCAACAGACTCCGCGTACTTGCTGCTACTTGGCTGATAGCCGCACTATTTTCCTCCGCCGCCACGCTTAAGCCAGCAATCCCCTGTGCAATCGTCGCCGAAACCGTTGTTTGTTCTTCCGCAGCGGTTGCAGTTTGAATCATTAATGCCTTTAAGGTTTCTAAGCGCAAAGCAATATCATCCACCGCGGTCTGCATTCCATCGGCATCTTCTGCGGTTTTAGAGGCTTCAGTGGAACAAGTCACACTATGCAACGCCAGCACACCTGACTGTTGCTGAATACCTTTTAACACTTGCCCAATATCCTGAGTCGCTAATTGAACCTTCACCGCTAACTGACGCACCTCATCGGCAACCACAGCAAATCCACGACCATGCTCGCCAGCTCTCGCTGCTTCAATCGCCGCATTAAGAGACAAGAGATTAGTTTGTTCCGCAATCGCATTTATCACAGCTAATACTGAGCCGATTTTCTGACTATCCGCCTCAAGACTGCCCACCTGTTGATGAATAGTTGCAAAACTGCTCAAGGTCACTTTTAAGCTTTTACGAGTACTGGCCAAGTTTTGCGAAAGAATTTCACTCGAATGGGTACAGGCGGACACTTCATCGGAGGATCTCATCGTATTCGTGCTGATTTCAGCTGCGGCATAACTCATTTCTTCAACTGCAGTGGCCAACATATCGGTTTCTTTGGCCTGCATCTGAATACTGCAATCGGCTTGGGTCATGGCGGCAGAGTTTTGTTCGGCGGCAGATTCAAGTTCATGCCCAACGCCCACCAGTTGACTGATGATTTCTTTGAGCTTAGTTTGCATCCGCGCCAACCAACTCATCAGGTGATTATCCGTTTGAACATGCGGTAAATTATGAGTTAAATCGCCAGAGGCGATCATACTGGTCAAGTTACACATGTCCTCAGGCTCACCGCCGAGCGGCTTTAATACAAACCCTGTAACTAACTTAGCGGCAGCGAACGCCAACACTAAGGCTACTGCACAAACAGATAAGCCGATAAACATCATACGGTAGGCGGGAGCAGCAATTTCACTCACATCAATTTCAGCCATCAAACCCCAACGCAAACCAAGCTCAACGACAGGAGAATAAGCGGATAAAACGGGATTATTGTTATAGTCATTCACTTGCATCACACCCGATTTACCTGCCAGCGCCTCCTTCACCGCCAGCGTATCAACACCATTCTGAGCTACCGTTCCCGCAAACGAAGCCGTAACAGTGCGATTAATGGGGTCAAGAAAAGAATCAGAACGCATGCGATTATTTGGGCCAATGAGATAAGTTTCACCACTTTGCCCCATACCCTCACGAATTTGCATAACTCTGTTAATGCGATCGATTGATACTTGAGCCGCCACCACCAATCTTTGTTGATTAAACTGAATCGACTGGCCAATAAATGCCGCCGGTTGACCATTTGAAGGCGCGTATGCGGAAAAATCTTGTAGTAATACTGTGCCCGCCGATCCCAATGCCTTATTGAATAACTGTGCTAATCCCGAATCATGGAAGGGTCCAGTACGCAAATTGGTACCGAAATCAGACTCCTTCGCCACTGTATATAAAACGGTGCCATCGTCACTAATAATAAATAGGTCATAAAAACCGAGGGATTTATTTAATGACTGCAAGATTTGATCTATGTCAGTAAGAGTATCGAGGCTTTTTTGGCTGGCAATTACGGCGCTGACGGCCTGCAGGTTATCGGAAAAGTCCTGAAACATACCAACAATCTGCCGTTGCTTGATCTCACGCACAGCTACTAAACGAGACTGAGCCTCGGCAAACAATTCATCCCGAGCAATGTAAGTCACTATTGCGGTGGCAAATATGAGGGGTAATAGGACAATCAATAAACTGATAAGCTGAATTTTACGAGTAAAACCCATGGTGAGACTCCTTGTCGCGCGTCGAATTCCATTCCTTCAATCTTTGCAGAATTAAACCTGCCTTAAAACTATAGGAGAAGAATCTCAGCTAAACAAAGCGGTGCCGACTATTTTCATCAAAAGTTCACTAAAATTCCGACAACTCATTATTTTTAAGTAGAAAAATGATTAATAACTTTAAATGACAGCCAAGCCATACC
Source organism: Shewanella sp. SM21 (assembly GCF_025654335.1). Lineage (NCBI taxonomy): Bacteria > Pseudomonadati > Pseudomonadota > Gammaproteobacteria > Alteromonadales > Shewanellaceae > Shewanella > Shewanella sp. SM21. The sequence continues at coordinate 28,039 of NZ_JAKKRL010000022.1, read as the reverse complement.
GACCATTTCAAACAAAATGATATAGTGGGAAATAAGCAATAAACCGAACGTTAGCATCAACTTATATTGAATGCGCACATCCATGCGACAAATGATGCATTGAAATTTATTAAATATGCATATAAATTCATCTCAAGCCAATTTATAGAGGATTAATAATGAGTTTACTCGAGCAAGTGTCAGTATCTAAAAAAGCCAACATCTACTTTGATGGCAAAGTGGCTAGCCGTAGCGTATTTTTTGCCGATGGCAGCAAGCAGACCTTAGGTGTTGTATTACCAGGGGAATATGAGTTCTCAACCTCCCAAGGCGAAATAATGGAAGTCACCAGTGGCCGTTTTGAGGTGTTGTTACCGGAGAGCTCTGTATGGCAGGAGTTTAGCGAAGGCACTCAATTTGAGCTGGCTGCGAATGTTAGCTTTAAAATCCGCAATACTGCCATTGCCGAATATTGCTGTAGCTACCTCTAATCATCTCGATTGAGTGGCAGTACGATTAATATTTCACATCAATCGTGAATCGAATGCTCACAGTGACGGTTTATCTCAGCACTGTGAGTATGTTGTCCACCCGACCATTTCACCATCAGAATGCCTTATCCGTCTGACATTTATCAATTTGGCAATTTTATTAACCTGGCTCAAGGCAGCGTAAAACTTACAATGCAAAGCATACTAAATCGAATGTATTGAAATCGCCGATAAAAACAACACTAGACGACCGGTCTAATTTGATTTATCCTAAACCCCATGAAAATTGAAACTCAATCCACTCGCCAGCACATTCTCGACATCGGCTACAAGCTGATCGTACGCAAAGGCTTCTCCAGCGTCGGCTTATCCCTACTGCTGCAGGCGGCCGAAGTGCCAAAAGGCTCGTTTTATCACTACTTCAAATCCAAAGAACAATTTGGCGAAGCGCTTATTACTGATTATTTTGAAAAATATCAATTAGATTTAGACGCATTATTCAATGACTCGACACTGACAGGACATCAACGCTTGATGCAATACTGGCAACAATGGTTGCACGTACAAGCCGATGGCTGCGTAGATCAAAAGTGTCTGGTCGTGAAACTCAGCGCCGAAGTGGCCGATTTATCCGAAGCCATGCGTGTTGCCTTATTGAAAGGTTCCGCCGGCATCATAGAGAGGTTAACGACTTGTGTTCAAGTGGGCATAACCGATAGATCAATCGCCCAGCAAGATCCGCAATCAACCGCTGAAATGTTGTATCACATGTGGTTAGGCGCCAGCTTAATGAACAAGTTGGGCCACAGCCCTGCGGCACTCGAACGTGCACTCGTAACGACTAAAGCCATTTTAACACCCAAAACGGTTCCTTAATTTAAACCGACTCAAAACTAATATTTGCTGATATCGATCAGCCCAGATTTTTAAAGAATACATTTTCACGCCCCAAAATTAGACGACTGGTCTACTAATTTAACGGGCGATTAATTAATGCAGCTCAATTAACGCTGCTCATTTAAAGTAATAATAGGAATAACATCATCCATGCTAAATTTTAACTATTACAACCCGACCCGCATCCGTTTTGGTAAAGACACTATCGCCGAAATTGATTCTCTAGTACCGAGCGATGCTAAAGTGATGATCCTCTTTGGCGGCAGCAGTGCTAGAAAAACAGGCACGTTAGACGAAGTTAAACAATCATTGGGCAATCGTTTCGTTGTCGAGTTCGATGGCATTGAGCCAAACCCAACCTATGAAACCTTAATGAAAGCCGTCGCCCAAGTGCGTGAGCAGAATATCGACTTCCTCCTCGCGGTTGGCGGTGGTTCGGTTATCGATGGCACTAAATTTGTTGCCGCTGCAGCGGTATTTGAAGGTGAACCTTGGGACATTCTCACTAGCTGGGGCGCCAATGTGACTCAAGCTATGCCTTTTGGCTCAGTCTTAACCTTACCTGCTACCGGTTCCGAAATGAACAACGCCAGCGTAGTGACCCGTAAATCACTACAGGCTAAACTGCCATTCCGTAATGATTTGGTTTATCCACAATTCTCAATACTCGATCCGACGAAAACCTTCACTCTGCCAGAACGCCAAGTGGCCAACGGTGTTGTCGATGCTTTTGTACATATCACAGAGCAATACCTCACTTACCCAGTTAACGCCGCCGTGCAGGACAGATTTGCCGAAGGTCTTTTACAAACCTTGATTGAGCTTGGTCCACAAGTGCTAGTTCAACCCGAAGATTACGACATTCGCGCTAACTTAATGTGGGTTGCCACTATGGCACTCAACGGCACGATTGGCGTCGGTGTTCCCCACGACTGGGCAACCCATATGATTGGCCATGAACTAACTGCACTTTACGATATCGACCATGCGCGCACATTGGCAATCGTACTGCCTGCTCTGTTGAAATGTACAAAAGAGGCTAAGCGCGAAAAGTTACTCCAATACGCAGACCGCGTGTGGCATATCAACACAGGTACAGATGACGAGCGCATCGATGCCGCTATTGCAAAAACCAAGGCTTTCTTCGAAGCCATGGGCATACCGACACATTTATCTGCCTATGATCTCGATGCCAGCCATGTTGATACCGTAGTGAAGCAGCTTGAACTGCACGGCATGGTGGCACTAGGCGAACATGGCAACATTGACCCAGCCATGAGCCGTAACATTTTGACCTTAGCCCTATAACGTCAAATGAACTAAACCCAAAGCTCACACGTATTGATGTGAGCAACTTAGGTAAAGGTATGAAAATGAATATATTAATGGTACTCACGTCGCATGATAAACTCGGTGATACCGGTTTAAAAACCGGCTTTTGGCTAGAAGAATTCGCCTCACCTTTTTATGTTTTTAAAGATAAAGGTTTTGACATTACCTTAGCCTCACCACTGGGCGGTCAACCACCACTCGATCCAAAAAGTGATGAGCCAGACTTTCAGACCGAAGCTACTGCGCGCTTTAGCAAAGATCCTGAGGCGCAAGCACTGCTAGCGAATACCACTCGCTTAAGTGAAATCAATGCAGCCGATTATGATGCGGTTTTCTATCCGGGCGGTCACGGCCCACTGTGGGATCTTGCCGAAGATAAACATTCTATCGTCTTGATTGAACAGTTTTATCAAGCCAATAAACCCCTAGGGCTCGTCTGTCATGCGCCTGCTGCATTGCTGCACCCTAAAACCAGTGATGGCAAGCCATTGGTCGGCGGCAAGCGTGTTACCGGTTTCAGCAACTCTGAAGAAGAAGCCGTGCAACTCACTCATGTCGTGCCATTTTTGGTTGAAGACATGCTGAAGAAAAATGGTGGCAATTATGTCAAAGGTGATGACTGGACAAGCTTTGTCGTCGCAGATGGCCATTTGATCACAGGCCAAAATCCGGGATCATCCGAAGCCGTAGCCGAAACCATAGTTGCGCAATTGAACGCGAGAGGCTAAGCGATAAATACGCGACGCTCAGCTTGAAATGAACAAAGACAGGCGCACAAGTGTGCTAAATACGTTAGAAAGAGCTGTCGCACCATAATAGTGCGACAGCCAAAATGTACTCTCACTGTCCAAAGGAAAGCCCATGATCACCTTGCACCATCTCAATAAATCACGCTCTAAACGTATCATCTGGTTGCTAGAGGAACTCGGTCAACCCTATGAAATTAAGAGTTATCAACGTGATAGCCAGACTTTTCTCGCGCCACCCGAACTTAAACAAATTCATCCGTTAGGCAAATCACCCGTTATCGAAATGGACGGTCAAGTGATAGCCGAATCGGGTGCGATCACCGAATATCTTATTGAAAAATATGCGGCGGATACCTTAGCCCCCGCCAGAGACAGCGCAGACTATGTCAGTTATCTGCAATGGCTACACTTTGCCGAAAGCTCAGCCATGCTGCCTTTGTTACTGCGTATGTTCGTGCAAAAGGACGGTTGTAAAACCAATTTCCTTGAAGGTTATGCTGCTATAGAAGTCAGTAAGATAAGCCATTACTTCAATGATATGTTGGCCGATAAAACCTATCTTGTTGCAGACAAGCTCACGGGTGCGGATATCATGATGTCCTTCGTGGTAGAGCTACTGGCGAACAGTGGCGATCTCGCGAAATTTGAACACATTGAACGCTATGCCACTCAATTATCCCAACATGCCGCTTGGGTCAAAGCGAGTGAGATCGAGAAACAACTCGATGCAAGCCTTTAATTGATGGATAGAATTCGGGCACATGTTAGTGCCCGAGCTTAACCCACTTTAACTAACCCCTGTTTCTGCCTCCCCATTTTCTATCGACTTTATACCTTCTCTGTGGTGACGTCCTTAACCACTTAGCGCAACAAACACCATGATTTTTGATGTAAAAGAGACTAATCTTGATTAACTCTATCTCAAGGCTACAGGGACTTTAGCATGCGTTCACTCACACTCATCGGCTTAGTGCTATTTAGCATGTTAGCGCAAGCGACTGTTTATAAATGGGTCGATAAAGATGGCAAAGTCCATTACTCCGATGAGCCGCAGCCAAATGCCCAAGTCGTTGAGCTAAAAGATAAGACCTTAAATCAAATTGCCCTTCCTCTACCCAAAACAGACTTAAACAGCTCAAATCAAGCAATTGAATCTATTCAATATCAAGTCAATATTACCTCTCCGACCGAAGAGGAAACCGTCAGAGATAACAATGGCGATTTCGACGTCGTTGCGACTATCACCCCAGAGCTAAAAAGTCAGTATTTGATGGCCCTAAAGCTCGATGGCAACCCCGTCGGTCAGCCGCAAATTGGCGGTACCTTCAAACTCAAAAACATCGACAGAGGTGAACATACCTTAGTCGTTGACGCTTTGACTCAAAACGGCAAAGTCTTTGCATCAAGTTCACCAAGAAAGATATTTCTTCATCAAGCAGCTAAGCGTTAATGTCACTATTTGTATAGTAAAAGTTAGTATAAAAACTTTAAATACATAAAGTTAGATTAACTCCTCCTGACTAAACCGTTTGATGAAGACAAGTTGCAGCTTGCACCAGATTGGTGCACCATAGTGGTGCAACCCTATTTCTAGGAACGGTCGATGGATAAAGAGACACTGCTCAATCATTTAGTTACCGCTGTACTTGTCATAGATAAGGATCTCAAGCCTTGTTATGCCAACGCAGCAGCAGAGCAATTATTAGGTGTTGGTAGCCATAGACTCGTAGAACAAACTTTGCCTGAGCACTATCAAATCCTCGGTGTCGACGCCAAGCTATTAATGGATGCAGTAACAGCCGGCCAAGGCTTAACGGTCAATACGGCAGCACTAGTCACGCTCGATGGCCAACATCATACCGTTGATTTAACCCTTATTCCCCTCGATGACGAGGCTGAACTCAGCCTGCTCGAACTGCGCCAAGTTGACCAACAAAGACGCATTCATCAGCAACTGAGTCAAGATGCACAGCAACAAGCGGCGCAGTTTTTGGTGCGCAACTTAGCCCATGAAATCAAGAATCCTTTAGGCGGCCTTCGCGGTGCGGCACAGCTATTATCGCGGGAGCTGGATGATCCGGCGCTGAAGGAATTCACTACGCTCATCATAGAGCAGGCCGATCGGCTGCGTAATTTAGTGGACCGTCTGCTCGGCCCCCAAAGGCCGACACAGCACAGTCTGCACAACATCCATCAAGTGGTGCAAAAGGTCTATAAGTTAGTTGAAATGGCGCTGCCCGCTAACATCCAGCTCAAACGGGATTACGATCCATCCATTCCCGATATCGAGATGGATCCTGACCAAATGCAGCAAGCTGTGCTGAACATTTTACAAAATGCGGTGCAGGCGCTTGAACATACGGGCGGCGAAATTTTGATCCGCACTCGCACTCAACACCAAGTCACCATAGGCTCACAGCGCCACAAGCTAGTGTTAACCCTATCGATTATCGACAACGGCCCCGGTATACCGCCTGAGCTAATGGACACATTATTTTATCCCATGGTGACAAGCCGTGAGCAAGGTTCAGGTTTAGGCCTCTCGATTGCCCATAATATTGCCCGTTTACACTCGGGAAGGATCGATTGCCTCTCCAGCGCAGGGCACACAGAATTTATCATTTCATTACCGATTTTAAGCGCTAAATAATTTCGACAGTACCTACCCATACCGTATGAGGAAGCAAGATGCGAATTAGTGAACAAGTGTGGATCCTCGACGATGACAGCTCGATACGCTGGGTACTCGAAAAGGCACTGCAAGGTGCTAAGCTCAGCACCGCCAGCTTTGCCGCCGCCGAATCCCTGTGGCAGGCATTAGAAATATCGCAACCGCACGTGATAGTGTCGGATATCCGTATGCCCGGCACGGATGGTTTAAGCCTACTCGAACGATTGCAGGTGCATTATCCCCATATTCCCGTGATCATTATGACAGCGCACTCAGACTTAGACAGTGCAGTGAGTGCCTATCAAGCGGGCGCATTTGAGTATCTGCCTAAACCCTTCGACATCGATGAGGCTATCTCTCTGGTTGAGCGCGCACTTACCCATGCCACTGAACAGAGCCCTGCACCCGCGCAAGAAACCCAAGTCAAAACACCCGAAATCATAGGTGAAGCGCCAGCGATGCAGGAAGTGTTTCGCGCCATAGGCAGACTTTCACGCTCATCCATCAGCGTGCTGATCAATGGGCAATCGGGTACGGGAAAAGAGTTAGTGGCAGGTGCGTTACACAAACACAGCCCACGTAAAGACAAGCCATTTATCGCGCTGAACATGGCTGCGATCCCTAAGGATTTAATCGAATCTGAGCTATTCGGCCACGAAAAAGGTGCCTTCACTGGCGCAGCCAATGTGCGCCAAGGTCGCTTCGAACAAGCAAACGGTGGCACGCTCTTTTTAGATGAAATCGGCGATATGCCATTAGACGTACAAACACGGTTACTCAGAGTGCTCGCCGATGGCCAGTTCTACCGCGTCGGAGGTCATAATGCGGTACAAGTCGATGTGCGTATCATAGCGGCGACCCACCAAGATCTTGAATTATTAGTACAAAAAGGTGGCTTTAGAGAGGACTTGTTCCATCGCCTCAACGTGATCCGTGTGCACTTGCCGCCACTATCACAAAGACGGGAAGACATTCCCCAGCTCGCTACCCATTTTCTCGCCTCTGCAGCAAAGGAAATTGGCGTGGAAACTAAGATCATGACCAAGGAGACTGCGGTAAAACTCTCCCAATTACCTTGGCCCGGTAATGTCCGACAACTCGAAAACACCTGTCGTTGGTTAACCGTAATGGCATCGGGGCAAGAAATTTTACCCCAAGATTTACCGCCAGAATTACTGAAAGACCCTGTGAGTGTCACCCACACGGCGAAAGGCAGCCAAGATTGGCAATCGGCACTGACTGAGTGGATAGACAAAAAACTCTCGGAAGGAAACAGCGATCTGTTAACTGAGGTGCAGCCCGCGTTCGAACGCATACTGCTAGAAACTGCGCTGCGCCATACCCAAGGCCATAAACAGGAAGCGGCGAAACGTTTAGGCTGGGGACGAAATACCTTAACGCGGAAATTAAAAGAACTGTCGATGGATTGAGTAGATAAAATAACGTTACTACTCGTTATATCAATACAAGCTTATTCATAATCAAACAATAAAAAGGGATATCTTCACATCCCTTTTTATTTGAAATTCATTTCATTTTCATTGGCATGAATTAAATATGCCAAATCTAAAAAAATTAGAATTGATAATGCATACCTACAGCGAATTGCTTAATATCAGTGTCAATATCTTTTAATCCTAAATAGCTACGGTCTGCATCTAAATCACCCGTAGTGACATCATAGCTTACACGGATATTTAAGTGTTCTGTTACGGCGGCATTAACACCTACACCATAAGTCCAACCAAAACCAGTAAAGTCTTCATCGTAACCATAGCCATCAACATTCACAGCCATAGATGCGATACCCACTTTGGCATAGGCAGAAAAAATATCATTAATTTGTGCAGTAAATTTAGGTGTGAAGCTTAATGCACCTGCACTAATATCAACATCCTTATCGCCTAAGTCACCAGTGGCAAACAGGTTAGCTTCTAAACCAAACCACTCATTGAAGTTATAGCCACCGTATACGCCTACACCAGTACCAGTTTCTGAACCATCAAAAGCATCAGCTGTGACTCTATTTAATGCACCACCCACATAAAATCCAGTAGTGTCGGTTGCTGCAGAGACTTGAGTGGCCGCTAATGCTGATAATAAAGAGATAGCAACAATTGATAATTTATTCATCATAATTCCCTAATGATTTAACGAAAGTATTAGACGGCGCGGATATTACAATAAGCAATTCAGAAGTGTCATGGTTTAAATTATCAAAATACAAATCATACAGCATTGATTCAGCTTGAGTTGGAAAATGGAAGTTATAGTTATTCGTTATGTAACAAAACCATATTTACTGTAAGTATTATTTTTTAAATTTAAACAACTAACGATTTTAACTTAGCACCCGCAACAATCCTATAAAACTTGCATATAGCCAACGGATGAGGGAACGACGCCTTATCACATCCAAACATTCGGATACGACAACTCTGCCAGATGCCACACAAGTAATACGTGTACGCCAAAGAAATAATGGCCAGACATGGACTCGATAAGCTTGGTTAGCAATGTCGAGATCAATTTTCTGCGGTAAGTAATAAAGATGTTTACGCAGGACTAACTGACTCCAAGCCCCCGCTATCACAGGAGATACGGTACTATCCGCTTGATTTACTATCGAAGGTTTCTGTTCCATCAGGAGCGTGATTTCTGTACTCATAGGAATGCTAATGTCAGAAATCACAGATTCGGCTATCAACTCAAAGCGAGTCGATAGCCTATGATAGCGGCATATCAATCGAGTGGAATGATCCCATCTGTGACTTTGCTTCTGCATCCATGCCATAGCTTGCCCTTAATTTATGTTTCGTTTACATCAGGTTTAACCGGATCTTGGTGAATAATCACCTCAGCATCTTCGAAGGCGGCTTTGACTCTTATCCCTGTTGTATCGGCAATATTGTGGGCTTCATTCAAACTCAAATTGCCATCGAGTTCTAAATGAAATTGAATAAAAACAGTTTTGCCTGCTTGACGAGTGCGTAAATCATGCAGCCCTTGCACCCGTGGATCTTCCATCGCGATTTGCGTGATTTGCTGGCGAGTTTCTTCGTCTAGCTCTCTGTCTAACAAGGCTTGAATTGAGCGATAACCTAAGCCAAAGGCTTGATGACCAATATAAAATGCAATCATTACCGCAAATAAACCGTCAGCCCACCACCAACCGTATTGCGCTAATACTAGTGCCAACAATACCGCACCATTAAGGAATAAATCTGATTTATAGTGCAGCGAATCAGCTTCAACCACAGTACTTTTTGTCGCCGCTAATGCGCGTTTCTGCAACATGACTAAAGCTAACGTCATCACAATCGCTATGATAGAAACAACTACACCTATGGTGGCATTTTCAACCGGAACAGGTGTTAATAGACGCTCGCCACCATAGAAAAGTAATAAAAATGCGGAGCCCATAATAAAGGCGGATTGCGCTAGAGACGCTAACGGCTCAGCCTTACCATGGCCATATCTGTGGTCATGATCCGGCGGCACAAGCGCGTAACGAATGGCAATAAAATTGATAATAGAAGCGAGAGCATCGGCAAAGGAATCCGTCAAAGATGCCAACATACTGGCAGAGCCGGAATAAAGCCAAGCGAACATCTTGATAAGAATAAGGATCAAAGCGGTAGCCACGGAAGCGCGGCTAGCCAGTTTGACCCAAAAATCGTATTGGGAAGTTTGAGTCATAAGGGATCTATCTTGGGAAGCTATGACCCTATTGTATATCAGCTAAGACGCTTAACCGCGAGGTTCTTTACCAGCTTGTGCTTCAAATCGCGCTTTAAACTTAGCTTGCTGCTCTGGTGTCAGCAGATTAAATATTTGATTATGCAGCTTCATACGCTCAATGGCTTGAGTTTGACGCTGCTCTTGCTGCGCACTCATCAGTGCCTTTGCTTGTGTTTCATCAAAACTTGGCGCGGTAATTAAGGCCTGCATCTCTGTGCGATGTGCCAAGCGTTCCTCTTTTGTTGGACGATTATCAGCGCGCGTAGCTTTCTGATCGGCAAACAACTTTTTGACGTCAGCTTTCTGGGCATCCGTTAAATCGAGCCCTTCAAACATACGATGCATGCCACCATGGTCCATATGTCGGCCGCCATGTTCCATGCGGTCGCCTTTATGGAATTCAGATTTAGAGAAGTCGCAGCCAGCATCCTTAGGTGCTGCATTAACTGCCGTCGCGAAAACCGCAGAACTCGCTAGAATGGCAAACAGGCTCGCTTTCAAAGGTGATAATGTTTTCATAGTGTTAACCTCGATGGTTCAACTTTAATATGGCAAGTAATAAGACACAGTGACGACCCTTTTAAGCCGAGTCACTTTCGACCCTGCCAGTCTAAACCCCTATATGTAAGTGAGGACGTTGCCTGAGTAAATCACTGTAAAGTTGCGGCAATAACTCTATTCTTTACTTTGGCTTACATTGCTACACAGCAATTGACATCAAAACAGGTATACTCAGCCAAAGCGCTAAAAGTGCCTATGATAAACTGGCACACGAGGCCACATTACAGAGATTAAGGAACAGTATGAGTCGGATATTATTAATCGATGACGATCTGGGTTTATCTGAGCTACTAGGGCAACTGCTCGAGTTAGAAGGGTTTCAATTAACCTTGGCCTACGACGGTAAACAAGGTTTAGATCTGGCACTGACTGCAGATTACGATCTGATCCTACTCGATGTAATGCTACCTAAATTAAACGGTTTTGAAGTGCTACGCGCACTGCGCCAACATAAACAAACCCCAGTATTAATGTTGACCGCCCGCGGCGATGAAATCGATCGCGTAGTTGGGCTTGAGATAGGCGCCGACGATTACCTGCCAAAACCATTTAATGACAGAGAATTAATTGCCCGTATCCGCGCCATTATTCGTCGTTCGAACTTAACAACCCAAGAAATCCATGCCGCGCCCGCCCAAGAGTTTGGCGATCTGCGCTTAGATCCATCGCGCCAAGAAGCTTACTGTAATGAGCAATTAATCATACTCACAGGCACTGAATTCACTCTACTGCACACCCTAGCACTACACGCTGGAGAGTTGATGAACAAGGAAGAGCTAAACGAGAAAGTGCTCGGCAAAAAACTCATGCCCTTCGATCGCAGCTTGGACATGCATTTATCGAATCTACGTAAAAAACTCCCCGAGCGTAGCGATGGTCGGCCAAGGGTGAAAACCATCCGTGGCAAAGGTTATATTTGGCTTCCATAACGGCGGTATCGACTGTGCCTAATCGTTTATTTATCAAATTATTGCTCGGATTTTGGCTTTGCAGCTCGCTAATAATTGCCTTAGTGGGTCTGCTACCATTGCTGCAACAAAATCACGACCGTGCGCCACTGCCACCTCACCTTGAAAAAGTCCTATCGACGATAGCTAAGCGCATTCAAGAAAACCCCGCCCTACTGGAATCCGATTTTCTTCGGCGCTGGGAAAGACACAGAGACATGGAAGGCAAACCTCTGCGGGTCTATCTTGTCAACAGCCAAGGCCAAGTGATCAACACCCATAGGGTGAGTCGCGGTGTACGCAGCTTTATGCTGATGGCAGATGAAGAAAAACAACCGATTAGCCATCAGTTTAAAGATGAGCTGGTGTTTGGTCCCTATCAATTTAATCTGGGCGCTGAAACCTATTCACTTTATGGTCGCCTACCAGATAACCATCCACGGCCTTGGTTCTTCTTCTTCGCCGAAAATAAGTTATTAACCTTAAGCCTAGCGATTTTCCTTTCGGGATTATTATGTGGCTTGCTCGCGTGGCATTTAGGTAAGGCATTAAATTCACTTAAAAAGAGTGCTAATGCCCTCGCAGAGGGCGACTTAAGTCACCGAGTCGATAAGTCCACCACTCAGCGCAACGATGAAATTGGTCAGCTCGCCACGGCTTTTAACAGCATGGCCGACTCCATCGAAGCTATGGTTAATAATCAGCAGCGGCTCATGGGGGATATTTCCCATGAACTACGCACCCCATTGACGCGGCTACAGTTATCCCTTGCCCTCGCCCGTAAAAAAGGTCAGCAGACCACCGAAACGGAACGCATAGGTTATGAAGCTGAGCAACTCGAAAAACTTATCAGTGAATTGTTAGAGCTCTCGCGGGTCAAGCTCAGTACTAACGAAACTAAAGTACATTTAGGCTTGGCCGAATCCCTGAGCCAAGTATTGGACGATGCGGAATTTGAAGCAGAACAGCAAGGTAAAAGCATTACTATCGATATCGATGAAGAAATTGAGTTAGCGCATTTTCCTAAATCACTTTCCCGCGCGATTGAAAACCTGCTGCGTAACGCGATCCGTTATGCCGCAAGCGATATTCACCTGCAGGCGAGTGCGACGGCTGATCAAGTACAAATTACCATAAAAGACGATGGACCTGGCATAGATGCCGCCGAACTCGATGCCATTTTTAAACCTTTCTACCGCCCCGACTCGGCAAGACAGAGAGAAAGTGGCGGCTGGGGACTTGGGCTGGCAATCACTGAAGCGGCGATTACCGCCCACAAAGGTAAGATTAAAGCCGAGAACCGTATACCAACGGGCCTTAAAGTGACGATTACACTGCCGAAATAGCCGATATGAAGAACAAGTACAGGAGGCAGAACTAATTAGTCGTAATTGGCAACACCTCAGTGTTGCCATCGTGTTAAAACGTAGGAAACGGGATTACAGCTTAACTAATACACGTCCAGTGACTTGGCCTTGGATAATTTTATTCGCGAAATCAGGCACCTCTGCCAGTGATATCTGCTGACAAGCTTGCTGATAAAAATGTTCGGGTAGTGCTTTAATCACAGCTTCCCACGCCGCTTTTCGCTTCTCAAATGGACAAGAAACGGAGTCGATTCCCAGTAGGCTAACACCCCGTAAAATAAACGGCATAACGGTTGTAGGTAATGCAAAACCGCCCGCTAAACCACAGATAGCGGCTGCACCACCGTATTGCATTTGCGCTAATGCTTTGGCGAGGATCTTGTTGCCAACGGTATCGACCACACCCGCCCAGCGCTGCGCCTCAAGCGGCTTAGCATCTTGTTCAAGCTCACTGCGATCAATCACTTCTGCGGCGCCAAGCTCCTTCAATAAAGGCGCATTCTGTTCAACTCGACCACTGCAGGCGACCACACGATAGCCAGCATTGGCGAGCAAAGTCACCGCCACAGAACCCACACCACCACTGGCACCTGTGACAAGAATATCCCCACTTTGCGGTGTTATCCCAGCCTGTTGCAGCGCTTGCACGCACAACATAGCCGTAAGCCCGGCCGTACCTATCATCATGGATTTAGCGGCATCACAACCTTGCGGCATGGGCACTAGCCAGTCGGCTTTAACTCGCGCTTTTTGCGCCATACCACCCCAGTGGTTTTCGCCCACGCCCCAGCCCGTCAAAATCACCTGATCGCCAACTTGGTATCTTGCATCCGTCGATTCGCGCACCACGCCCGCAAAATCGATGCCTGGTACCATAGGAAACTGACGAATGATTTTGCCAGCACCAGTAACAGCTAAACCATCTTTATAATTCAGCGAGGAATAGGCGACATCAACCAAGACTTCCCCTTCTGGCAAATCAGCTTCTGTGATTTGTGAAACTTGAGCAAACGTACGTTTATCTTCTTGCGTCAGTAGTAAGGCATCAAACATAAATCGCTCTCCGAAGGCCAAACCGTATTAAACGATATTCAAAAAGTTACCATAAAAGGCATAGACATCATTAACAAGCAGACTTATTGCTAATAGTAAATGCTGAGATCTAAACAGATTAAAGATAATGACCAAGAGTGATCGAGCGCAAGAGATGGCAAGATCTAGCGTCTTTATTGCTTTAAACTCGCCTGCTGTAAAGCGCCGCTTTGACCCCAGTAGCGGGCAAACTCAGTCAAGGTCATTCCGGCATTATTCGTTAGGTTCGCATCGCATTCTTTCGCGTATAGCCGCTTTACGATAGTGAATTCGGCCTTAATCACAGCGCCCATCATTGCCGTATTACCACGCTTATCTTGCAAACAAGCATTAGCACCATGCTCAAGCAATAAATCCGTTGCAGCCTCTTGGCCGTTATAAGCCGCCACCATTAGCGCGGTATAGGTTTGACTATTTCTCTGGTCAATAGGGAAGCCCGCATCGAGAAAATGCTCAAGCACTGTGATATCGCCGGTACGCGCTGCAGCAAAAAAGTAGTCCACCAGCAATTGTACTTGTGCGGTATCGGGCTCGTCCGTTTGACTCACAGTTGCGGGTGTCTGAGCCGAACCGGCCCCCATTGCCACCGACATACTCAGGGCCACAATAATCAATAATAAGATAGCAATAGTGTGTTTCATCAATGGCTTCCAGCACAGCTAAAATAGAGATTTAAACAATAAGAGGTGACGAAATGCCCGCAAGACGCCCTCTTAAACTGGGCAGAAAAGAGCTTGTTTACGTCTTGCGGGACTTACTGGGTTCGGACTGTTAACGCGCAAATCTCTGCGACCCAAACTGTCCTAAAAATAACGACATCAGATTGAACGCTGTTTAACCTCGGCCAGATCACCCTTTACGGCCTTGGTTAAACGCTCGCCAAACTCTGGGTCTGCACGATAAAAGTGACTGAGCATCTGATGTTTCACATTGGTATCGTTCACTTTGCCTAAGTCACCGGCCAAGTTAGTGATCAGATCTGCTCTATCTTGCTTGCTCAAGCTGCGATAAAATACGCCCGCTTGGCTAAAGTTATCCTGCTTGCTAATAGCCGTTTGTTGCACAGTCCCCGTCAGCGCAGTTGTTACCGCACGATAACGATTATCTTCGGCCAAGGCTAAATGTACGCTCGGTTGATAGTTCACATCGGACTGGGTATGCCCCATATTGCCCGCACCTTCTTGGTTGTGGTTTGCCACCGCCACTAAGGGTTTATTAATCGGCAATTGCGACAAATTCGCGCCGAGTCGATACAGCTGAGTATCGGCGTAGGAGAACATGCGGCCTTGCAGTAATCTGTCTTCCGAAGGCTCAATCCCTGGGATCAAATTCGATGGTGCAAATGCCGCTTGCTCAGTCTCTTGGAAGAAGTTTGCAGGCATGCGGTTCAGCGTCATAGTGCCCACTTTTTGTTCTGGCACATCTAGCCACACCTTAGTGGCATCTAACGGGTTGTAATCAAACTTATTAAGCTCAGTCGGGTCGAGTAATTGAACGTACAGATCCCACTTAGGATAGTTACCCTTGTTGATCTCACTATAAAGATCATCGGTTAAATGGTTAAAGTTTTGCCCTTGGACTTTAACCACTTCATCGGGACGTAAGCCTTTAACACCTTGCAGACTCTTCCAGTTAAATTTCACGTATTTAACTTGGTTATCTCGATTCACAAATTTGTACGCATGCACACCGAAACCGTCCATTTCACGATAACTGGCAGGTACACCTAAGTTACTGTAAACCTGAGTCAACATATGGGTTGAACCCGCTTCGTGACTGAAAAAATCGAAGAAACGATTCGGATCTTGCATATTGGTCACTGGCGATGGTTTGAGTGAATGCACCATGTCAGGAAACTTGACCGCATCGCGAATGAAGAATACGGGTAAGTTATTACCTACTAAGTCCCAGTTACCTTGGTCCGAATAAAATTTGGTCGCAAACCCACGGGGATCACGCAGCGTTTCTGGCGAACCTTTCGAGTGGATCACGGTAGAAAAGCGCACAAATACGGGCGTCACTTTACCTTTTTGTGCAAAGGGTGCCGCTTGGGTTAGGTTACTAAAATCACCACTCGATACAAACTCACCATGAACACCTGTGCCTCTGGCGTGGACGACACGCTCAGGAATACGTTCACGGGCAAAGCGTTGTAGCTTCTGGATAAGCTGCACATCTTGCAATAACACGCTGCCATTACTGCCCGCTGTGGCCGAGTTTTGGTTATCACCCACAGGTGCACCATTGTCACGTGTCAGGGTATTTGTTGGTAAAGTTTGAGCCTGTACATTCAATGTCAGACCCATAGAAATAATTAAAAGGCTTTTAGTAAGATGCATAACAGTTCCTCTTCTATGCATAACGCCAAGCTCTTTTCTGCCTGCCCGCAGTATAGTTCTGAATTTGTAATTAGAAGAAACGATCTTTATCGATTATACGAATCAATAAAACCTATTAGACATAAATTGGCAACAACAAAAAGTCACATTGTCAGATACTGAAGCTAGAGATTGTTGACTAAAACCCCTCGGTTTTAGTCTATTGCGAAGTGGATAAACGTGGGGTGATTAAGAGATATTTAGCGATTGATTGAGCTTCACAACAAGAGCCGTAAGCTAGCATTAATCCTTAAGCCCCATCTGTTTTAATCGACGGTACAAGGCATTACGGCTGATCCCTAAGCGTTTAGCGCATTGGCTCACATTGCCATTACAGGCCTGAAATGCCTGCAGCACATTGCTATAAATCGCCTCATTTAGGGAATCCGATTGAACCTGTGTGACATTCGGCTCCACTGCGAACTTACCACTTGGCAGGGGTGATGCAGAAGGTTGACCACTTACCTCTTTAAATTCTTCACATAAAGATGCAGCTTGTAACAGGTCTCCTTTTAACGGCTCGCATGTGAGTTTGGCCGCCAGATAATCGGGTAAATGTTGCCAATTGAGGGTATTGTCCCCTTCTGCCATCAAGCAAGCGACTTGCATGAGGTTATCCAGCTCACGCAAATTCCCCGGCCAGTCGTATTGCATCATTTTCCCTAACAGTTCTGGGCAGATATCCTGCGCGGCGATACGATGTTTACGGTGTAATTTGTGGATAATACGCTCGATATCCAGCCGCTCCCGCAGCGCAGGCAAGCGCACTTGCAAGCCATTGAGTCGGTAGAACAGATCCTGTCGAAACAGCCCTTGAGCCACCTGTTGTTCTAATTCCATATGGGTTGCGGCAATGATTTGGATATCGACTTTAAAGCTTTGATTACTGCCAACGGGTACCACTTCGCGCTCTTGCAATACTCTGAGTAAACGACTCTGGGCCGCCAGCGGCATTTCACCGATCTCATCTAAAAATAAAAAGCCGCCGTGGGCTTGGCGAATTTTACCGATAAATCCAGTGCGGTTTGCCCCAGTAAAAGCGCCTGCCTGATAACCAAAAAGTTCAGATTCGACTAATTCAGCGGGCAATGCGGCGCAGTTCACTGCCACTAAAGGCTCGGTGCGACGCGCACTCTGGGCATGGAGCTTTTTAACAAACTGCTCTTTACCGACGCCCGTTTCTCCGAGCACTAACAGCGGAATTTGCTTGGTGATCACCTTATTGGCATGTTGCCATGCGCGCTCAAGTTGAGGATCGCGAAACCGCACCCCCAATTGATTGAGCGATTTATTGCTAATCGCAACTCGACCCTTAGCGCTGGGAATATTTAAGGATTGAGTCTGTAAATGCAAAGCTAAATGTTGATTAAAGCCACCCGCACGGCTCCAATTATCGCCTAAGTACTGTTCGACGGCATCGCCCACCTTGGCATGATTAAGCAATTGTTTCGCCATGGGATTACAACCCACGATGCGACCATCACTATCGGCAATCACTATGCCCTGCCAACCCGAATTCAACAGATTTGGCTGCGCCGCTAAATCGATTCGATAATGACTATCGGGCAGATGGCACAAAAGCGCGGTCTCGACCTGCTGCGCCAAACTGGACACTAACATCAGCGTCTGCTGGGTGTGCCTTTGCTGCTCGCTGGTGATATCAATCACCCCGAGCATCTCACCTTGGGGGGAAAATATAGGGCAAGCAGTGCAACTCATAAAACGATTCTGGCGAATAAAATGTTGCTCACCCACTACAGATACGGCTTGTTTGGCGGTAAGTGCCGTCCCTATCGCATTGGTGCCCTTGTGCTGCTCAAGCCAATTCACCCCAATATCCAGAGCTACATTCGCCAGTTTTGTGGAGTAACGGCTCACGCCCCAATGCCTGAGCACATAACCCTCGGCATCGCTGAGCAAGAGTCGGCTATTAGAATGCGCCATCAACTGATTGAACAAGGGCAAGGCATGAGATTGTACTAATGCTATGAGCATCTGATATTGCTCATGTTTCTGCTTTAGTTCGCAGGCATCGAGCCTTAGCTCCTGGGGTAACTGAAATTCTGACAAGCCAGCGCCAATGCTGCGCTGCCACGAATCGGCCAACCACGCCTGTGTCGATGGTAAATGCGGTTTAACTGCCATAGCCGTGCTCCCCAGAGCTGTGTTCCGTTTCGGCACAATTGCTGTGTGCCACTCAATGACAAAGTAACCACAGGACACACTTCTCTCCCTGAGTGCCCATACTTATTCAAATCTGCAAAATTAGCTTTTCATCATACTGTTAGCACAACAAGTGTACAACTCCTGCCAGTTTGGCACTCTCCTTGCGATGCACCCTTGGTATGCAAGCCTCAGGTGTTGCATAAGAGAACACTAAGTCAATCAATAGGATTGGCTTAAAGCAAAACGAAAATATTTAAAAAGGCATCCAGCAGAGATGCATCAACAAGACTCCCTTGCTGAAGCCAAGAGCGTAAAAATCGCCAACGCCCAGCATGCCATCCACAAGAAGGAATGATTCTATGATTTATGCTCAACCCGGAACCGCAGGCGCAATCGTTAACTTCAAAGAAAAATACGCCAACTTTATCGGCGGAAAATGGGTCGCCCCAGTCAATGGCAAATACTTCGACAATCGCTCCCCCGTGAATGGCCAAAATTTTTGCCAAATCCCACGCTCCGATGCCCAAGATATTGAATTAGCATTAGATGCAGCCCACGCAGCGAAAGAAGCATGGGGTAAAACCTCAGTCACCGAGCGCTCAAACCTGTTACTGCGCATTGCCGATCGGGTCGAACAAAATCTCGAATACTTAGCCGTCGCCGAAACCTGGGAAAACGGTAAAGCGGTGCGTGAAACCTTAAATGCCGATTTGCCCTTATTCGTCGATCACTTCCGCTACTTTGCCGGTTGCATCCGCGCACAGGAAGGCAGCGCCGCCGATATCGACGGCAACACAGTCAGCTATCACTTCCCAGAGCCTTTGGGCGTGGTCGGGCAGATCATTCCTTGGAACTTCCCGCTCTTGATGGCGGCATGGAAAATCGCTCCTGCGCTGGCGGCGGGTAACTGTGTGGTACTCAAGCCTGCGGAGCAGACGCCAGTCTCGATTCTGGTCTTGCTCGAGCTGATTGAAGACCTATTACCCGCGGGTATTCTTAACGTAGTCAACGGCTTTGGCGCCGAAGCAGGACAAGCTTTGGCCACCAGCAAACGCATCGCTAAATTGGCCTTTACGGGCTCCACCGAAATTGGCTATCACATTTTAAAATGCGCCGCCGAATCCTTAATTCCATCGACCGTTGAGCTTGGCGGTAAGTCGCCTAACGTGTTTTTTGCCGATGTGATGGACCATGAGGACGAATATTTAAATAAAGCCGTCGAAGGTATGTTGTTGGCCTTCTTTAACCAAGGTGAAGTCTGTACCTGCCCATCTCGGGTGCTAGTCCAAGAATCGATTTTCGAGCGCTTTATCGAAAAAGTGCTCGCCCGTGCGCAAACCATTAAGCAAGGCGATCCCTTGGATACCGACACTCAAGTTGGCGCTCAAGCCTCTAAAGAACAGTTCGATAAAATCTTAAGTTACTTAGCCATAGGTAAGGCTGAAGGTGCAGAAGTGCTACTGGGCGGCACACTTTGCCAACTCGATGGAGGCCAAAGCGAAGGTTATTACATCAGCCCGACGATTATGAAAGGCCACAATAAGATGCGTATCTTCCAAGAGGAGATCTTCGGCCCCGTCATTTCGGTCACCACCTTTAAAGATGAAGCCGAAGCCTTAGCGATCGCGAACGATACTGAGTACGGCCTAGGTGCTGGTGTGTGGACACGGGACATGAACACGGCTCAACGTATGGGACGTGGCATTCAAGCTGGCCGCGTGTGGATTAACTGTTACCACGCCTATCCTGCCCATGCCGCCTTTGGTGGATACAAAAAATCCGGCATTGGCCGCGAAACCCATAAAATGATGCTCAACCACTATCAAAATACCAAGAATCTCTTGGTGAGTTACGATGTTAATCCTTTAGGTTTCTTCTAAGGTTTTTGGGGCTCAAACAAGCTGATGTGAGGAAGCTTTTATTAGGTTTTTAAACGTCTTTGCAAGCAAGCTTATAAAACTTTCCGCATGAGTAATCGATACAAGTGATAAACATGAAAGGGCGAATAGCCCTTTCTTTTTTAACTGAATTTAATTCAAACCTCACTCAGTTTATATTATCAATCCGCGCTAAACGCTGAGCTAATTCAGCAAGAGATGAGGCTGTTTGTGGATCGCTTTGGGGATCGACAACTTCAACCAGTTTAAGTTTTGGCTGAAAAGGTAACCAAGAACTGCCCGTTGTCATCACTAAATCCAGCACAAACTGACCGTAATAGTGCAATCTCAGTCGGTTATCCGTCATAGGCCAATGGGCATAAAGCAGAAAAGAATCGTACATTTGCGCCAAAGAGGTTGTCGCAATGAGCTGAAACCCTTCATCAAGCAGACTAAACTCGGTCGATTCTTCGAAGGGACAATCGAAAGAAGTGATGACCAAATACCCCAAGGTTTTATTGGGTAAAACGCAGCGGTATTGGCCTTCAATCACTAGGCCTGCAATAAAAGTGTGAGTAGGTTTACCATTGAAATACAAGGGTATTTTCAGTGGATTAGGCTCAAACCCATCGGCATGCTCTGTTAGCAGTGAAAACCCCGTTATCGGCTGCATCCCTTACCCCACTTAGCTCGCCTACCTATCTCGCCTACCTATCCGCGAAAACACACGTCACGCGGCTCTTGCGGATTCAAATCACTAGGACTGACGGCTTTTCCAATAACAGCCCAGTAAGATCAAATAGCCGACAAAATACGCCACGAGATCAAGTGGATCAAAATGGCTACCTATCACTATTCGCGCCAAGCGATTTCCGCCCAAGCCCAGCTTATCGACTAAGCCCCAATATTGGCCAAACTCGATGGCAAAGGCAAACAGCAATACCGCCAACGCCAGCCAAGGCGTTTGAAAAAAGCGTTTAATACCCTCGTCTTTACTATTGGCTACCAGATTGACTACTGGGGGTACAACAACGCGCACCATGCAAAACAGTAAGATCACCACCAATACATCGCCCACAAAACCACGGATAAAACCCGCAGGTGCATATAAGGCGATTAAGACTTCGGTCAAAAATAATAAAACGGCATAAATACAAAAGGATTTACGACTCGAATTGCGGCTGATGAAAGCGCGCATAACGGCGGTAGACATAAATAAGTTAATCCCTTCACTCAGTTGAGATGGCAGAATTTACCGTAATACCAATAGGTTAACAAGTGAGTTTTCGTTGACATTTAAGACTCGCCACACGAGCAAGCGCACCACTCACCCCCATCAATTAGATAAATGTTTGCGCCTCAAAATTTAAGCGAGGTTTAAGTTTGGGTTAAGTAGCCTACACCTAAACCCACTTAGGAGCGTCACACCATGTCATCAAACACACTGCAAACCATCAAAGTCTGGGACCTGTTGATCCGCATATTCCATTGGTCACTCGTCGGCTTTTTTACCTTAGCCTACCTCACTGAAGGCGAAGACGAGTGGATGACCATCCACAGTTACGCAGGTTATAGCATCTTAATTTTACTGGTGTTTCGCCTGCTGTGGGGCGTGATGGGTACCCACAATGCGCGCTTTAGCAACTTTATCACTCGCCCTAAAGAAGTACTGGTGTACCTCAAAGGACTCGTCACAGGCAAAGCCAAAGACTACATAGGCCATAACCCCGCAGGGGCAATGATGATAGTGGCCTTGATTGCTAGCATCGCCATCACGGGATTCTCGGGCATGGCGCTGTACGCCACCGACGGACACGGCCCATTAGCCACGAGCTTTTTCGCCACTTGGCCCGAAGGCGCCATAAAAGAAGTCCATGAATTCTTTGCCAACTTCACCGTGTTCCTTGTGGTCATCCATGTTGGCGGCGTCATCGTCAGCAGCCTGTTACACAAAGAAAACTTAGTCAGAGCCATGGTCACGGGCAAGAAACAACGCCCAGTGAAACAAGAAGATTAATCCATTAGCCATTTTGCTTAGCAACAAGATATCCAGCCCAAAAGGAATACCCTATGAACAGATTCACCAGACACACGAATAAAAGTCGCCTTGCTATCGTCGCGATTTCCACCTTGCTGCTGACTAGCCTTAGCGTTAGCGCCGCCAATAGTAAAGTGCAAAGCCTACCACTGAGCGCCGAGCGCATCGGCACGCAGTTGCAACGCTATCAAGCCCAAGGCGCTGGACCCTTTACCGCCGCCGCAGGACAAAAGCTTTGGCTACAGGACATGGACGGTCGCAGCTGCGCCAGTTGCCATACCGCCAAAGTCACCGACATGGGGATGCACCAAAATACCCGTAAACCCATTGACCCTATGGCGCCGTCGATTACCGCAGATCGGTTAACCGACTCAGCCAAAATCGAGAAATGGTTTAGCCGTAACTGTAACTGGACCTTTAAACGCGACTGCACGCCACAGGAAAAAGGCGATGCCTTACTCTGGTTAAGCCTGCAATAACTCATGTAATTAGAACGATTAATTTCAATACCTTCCATAGAAGGTAACGGTACAAAAAGGAAGATATTATGACTCAACAAGCACACCCTATTAGCTGGTTCTTAGGTTCATCACTCACAGCTGCGGCATTAGCCATTGGCGTTATCGGCATCAGCCTAACCTTAACCGGTACAGGCTATGCGGACGACGGCCATGAACTCAGCCGCGCCATTCCACAAAATGCGGAATATACAGCAGAATGTGGTAGCTGCCACATGGCCTATCCCGCGAACTTACTCCCCGCCGACAAGTGGCGCGCCATTACCGCCAATCTTGAAAACCACTTTGGTGACAACGCCAGCCTAGATCCTCAAGTCACTGCCAGAATTGAGGAATATCTGGTTCAACATGCGGCGCAAAATGGTAAGGTGATGAAAAACAGCACACCGCTGCTCGCAGGCGCAGGGCCGCAGAAGATCACAGAACAGGCATTTTTTATCCACGAACACGATGAGATCCCAAGGCGTATGGTGCAAGATAACGCTAAGGTCGGCTCATTCAGCCAATGCAGCAATTGTCACAACCTCGCAGAGAAGGGCATATTCGAT
Organism: Shewanella sp. SM21; assembly: GCF_025654335.1. NCBI lineage: Bacteria > Pseudomonadati > Pseudomonadota > Gammaproteobacteria > Alteromonadales > Shewanellaceae > Shewanella > Shewanella sp. SM21. Next base: position 4,687 of record NZ_JAKKRL010000022.1, on the reverse strand, counting down.
GAAGATACCGTTAATATTCCTGGCTTTGGCCGTTGGGATGATTAGCAGTCCAAGCACTGATGCCCACGACGATGATCTTTCCAGCAAGGTGGTCGAGTGGGTTAAGGAGGGCAAGGTTTTGCCCTTCGACACCATAATGCAACGCTACGAATCACGCCTGCAGGGGCGACTGTTGGACTTAGAAGTCGAGCAGAAACATGGCCGTATCATCTACGAGCTCGAAATCCTCCGCGACGATGGCATAGTGTATGAAATCAAGATTGACGCCAAAACCGGCGAGTGGCTAAAGGAAAAGGTCGACTGATGCGTTTGCTATTGATTGAAGATGATACCGATCTGGTCGCGCGCCTCATTCCCGCCCTTAACAAGGCGGGTTATACCGTCGAGCACGCCGATAACGGTATCGACGGCGCCTTTTTAGGCGAAGAAGAAAACTTCGAAGCCGTGATCCTCGATCTCGGCTTGCCCGGCAAACCCGGTTTACAAGTCCTCGGCCAATGGCGACAAAAGGGCTTGGCTATGCCAGTGCTGATCCTCACCGCCCGCGATGCGTGGCACGAACGGGTCGACGGCCTCAAGGCGGGTGCCGATGATTACCTCGGCAAGCCTTTTCACATTCAAGAACTACTCGCAAGGCTCGAAGTGTTGATCCGCCGCCACTTTGGCCGTGCCGACAATGTGTTGCAGCATGCAGGCGTCTCCCTCGATGTCGACAAACAAGCCGTCACCAATGTTGATGGTGAAGTGATAGAACTGACTAAGATTGAATATCGTCTGCTGCATTACTTAATGGTCAATCCCAGCAAGATCGTCTCTAAGTCCGAGCTCAGTGAACGCATTTACGAAGAAGATCAAATCAAAGACAGCAATGTCATCGAAGTGTACGTCAACCGCCTGCGCCAACGCCTAGGCAAGGATTATATCGAAACCCGCCGCGGCCAAGGTTATCGACTCAAGGAGTAAAGGCGTGTATTCACTCAAGAGTTATCTGACGCGCAATCTGCTGATCACGCTCACCTTTGCCATGGTGCTGTTGCTGTATTTTCTGTACCAAGGCATCCAAGTATTAACCCAAGACTTTGTCGCTTCGCGTCTACAACACGATGCCGACAGCCTGATCTCCGCCCTGAATCACAATCCCGATGGCACCTGGGCGCTCACCACCGACCGTTTACCCAATGTGTACCACAGGGTTAATTCTGGGCATTATTTTGCGATTCAAATCGGCGAGCAAACCCTGCGCTCACGCTCCCTATTCGACCAAGACATGAATATTCCTCAGCTAAAAGCGGGCGAACAACATCAAGCCACTGAATTTGTTGGTAAAGAACATTGGTTGATGTTCAGTCAAGCCGTTATCAAAGAAGATCAGTTAGTTACCCTGTGGGTGACGGAAGATATTAGCTCGCTTGAACAAACCCAAATCCACTTTTTAGCCTTTGCCAGCGCAGCCGTGTTGCTCACGATTGTCATTCTATTAATAGCACAGTATCAATTACTTAAACGCGGTTTTAAACCCTTAGAGCAAATGCCTGAAGCCATACGGCAGATGCGCACCCAAGGGCAAGAAATCAATCCAGACCAAATGCCGAGCGAAATCATCCCGCTGATTGAGGAGATAGATCGTTTAGTCAATCAATTAGGCCAAAGAGTCCAACGCTCCCGTAATGCCTTGGGTAACTTAGCCCACGAAATGAAACGTCCGTTACAAGGGCTGCAGTCCTACCTAGAAAGCCTGCCACCTGAACAGCGGAGTGAGGGCAGCAAGGTGCTCGCAAACCTGCACCACATCATCGAGAGAGAGCTTAAGCGCACTAAGATTGTCGGCCTGTCCACTCCAGGGCGTTATACCGTGCTCGATGACGATCTTGCGCCGCTAATCAAAGTAATGCAGCGTATTTACCCAGACCGCATTATTCACAGCGATTACGCGAGCGGCTTAGTGATGCCGTTTGATCGCGATGACTTACTCGAACTCTTAGGCAACTTGCTGGATAATGCCTGCAAGCATGGCCGCAAGAACATTGAGATCCGTATAGTGCATCAAACGGCTCCCACCGCAGGTTATGGGATCATAGTCAGCGATGATGGCGAAGGCGTCTCTGATGCCGCATTGTCGATTATCATCGAGCGCGGCATTAGGCTAGATGAAAGCATTCAAGGCAACGGCTTAGGATTATCAATCTGTAAAGATATCGTCGACAGTTATCAGGGCGAACTCAGCTTTAGCCACGCACAACAAGGTGGACTCGAAGCCAGCGTATTTCTGCCGATCCCAAGTTAAGCGGTATACTCAGCCAAACCGTGCTTAATTAATCCTGCCGCCAAATCATTCAGACCAGCGAACGGACTTAATTATTCGTGCCACTATGTCGCACCATTAAGCCCTTTGCATAACACAAGTCCAGAGATTTATATGAAAGTTATCGACCTAAAATCGGCCCCGCAGCACATTCCACAGCTGGCACAATGGCATCATCAAGAATGGGCACATTTAAGTTCTGCGGACGCCACAGTCACCACACTCATTGAGCAGATGAGCGAGTACCTTACTGACGCCGCCATCCCCAAGATGTTTATCTGCGAACAGGCAAATCAAGTGATGGGATCATCTTCATTAATCGTCGCAGATATGGACAGCCGAACTGACTTAAGCCCGTGGCTCGCCAATGTGTATGTGAATGCAGACCATCGAAATAAAGGATTAGGTAAGTTGCTCGTCAATGCCGTCATTGAGCACGCTAGAGCGATTGGTTTACAGAAAATCTATTTATTTACTGCAGATAAAGCCGATTTTTATCGAGCGCTGGATTGGTCAATGATTTCACTGGAAGATTATAAAGGCGAGATGGTCACGATAATGGAGTATGAATTAAGTCAGCAAAGTTACTAAGTAAAAGAGCAAGCTCCACGACGGACGTCGTGAAGCTGTACATGCGGGCTAAATATCTAAATGTGATATCCAATACTTAGCGACAAGCCAATGGCTTTAGTCAATTTCAATATCCACACCGAAACGATTGGATAGTTGGCGTTGCTCGTGCAGAATTTCAATTCGGCGGCGAGTGTCTTGGGTCAACTTGTCTTTGAGACGCAAACCACTGGTAATGGCGGCTTTTTTGGCTTTCTTGCTCTTCATCGGTAAATCAGTTGTCGTTGCATCAGTTGGACTCTCGACGGCTTGAGATTCGATAGACATAGCTAACTCCTTTAATTAGAACCTTAAATAGGCTCTTCCAGTAAATCCCTGCTCAAAACGAACAAACAGGTCATCTTTATAATGAGTCAATTCGCCATTCACTATTTAAGTAATAGATAATTTGGCGACTCATAAACTTACGGCCCATATCATTTACCTAAGCCAACAAAATTAAATCACATGCTAACAGGATAAAAATAATCGAGACGTAAGGTCGAAATGAAAAACTGAGTATTGATTGACTTCATCGGCGTAACAGAACCCTAACGAGTCCTAAATTTCCAGCGACAAAGCGGCATAACATAGGTAGAGAAAGAACAGGTGGTAATGCAGAAAGGTTGGTAAGCTCAAGCGGCAAAGCGCTGCTGCGCAACAATTAGGCTACGCAACAGTACTACATCTAGCCTAGATTTACGACTTATATGGCATAGCGCCGAGGTAATCTTTCTTGCCAATTTCAACACCGTTGTGGCGCAAAATCGCGTAGGCTGTTGTTACATGGAAGTAAATGTTCGGAATAGCATGCTCAATGGCAAACTCATAACCTGTAAGATATTTTCCTTCCCATCGTGGTTGTGAGACATGGATCGTGGCCGCATTAGCAAAATCATCCGCTTTAAACGTTGCTAAATAATCCAAAACTGAGCTAATACGCGCTTGCAACTCAGCAAGCGTCGTCTCACTATCATCATGCTTTGGCACTGTATCTAAGTTATCAGTCAAACGTGCTACGCCAATTTTGGCAGTATCGCAGGCAATTTGAACTTGGCGAATAAGATTGAATTGATCCGGCGCTAAACGTGAGTTTAAAAGAACCGCCATATCAACTTTCTTGAGGTTTGCGAAGCATTCGCCTTTTTCAAGAATAACGCTTAAATTTTTCAGCATCTTGCTAAATTGTACAACCGTTAAATCATAAAGCATGGCATAGACCTCATTGATGGACGCTACAAAACTGCAGCACTTAAGACGATCTTGGGGCAAATTACTCAATTTCAATCATTCTTGGAATTTAAGTATCTGCTTAATAATAAATACTTCAATATAAACAATATTAAGTCAATTAGGACGAGAAAAGATAGACGTTACCAGTAGGGGTAGAGCGTCAGCTACAAGCCGAGAGATTAAAATTATCTCGGACTGATCCGAATAACAATAACGTACACTCGTAGGAATTGGGATGGTCGGCTATGACGATAACCACATGCTTCGAGCCCGAAGCGTTAGCGTTACTGGGATGAATTATCCGCGACGCCATAACGAAAAAAGCCTCATCTTTCGATGAGGCTTATCTCTTAATGTTGGCGGAGCGGACGGGACTCGAACCCGCGACCCCCGGCGTGACAGGCCGGTATTCTAACCAACTGAACTACCGCTCCTTTAGCTTAACGTCTACACGTTAACCTAAATTAGGCGCTTGGCGATGACCTACTCTCACATGGGGAGACCCCACACTACCATCAGCGCGTTTGCGTTTCACTTCTGAGT
>NZ_JAKKRL010000021.1:0-56996 GCF_025654335.1 Shewanella sp. SM21 | reverse complement strand
CTCAAAGAACTACGTTCTTAAAGCCCTGCAGGCATTTGCTAATGATGATAAACGAGATACTCTTTATTACTCTCGGGCAGCTATAGAAAGCCTAACGGATCGGTTATGGACTTGGATGGGAAGAAGTGGAGATGGGCGTATTGAACTTAAACTTAGTGGGCCAAGATCACCTTGGGAATTGAATAATAAGTGCAATAAAATTCGTTCTTCCTTGAGAAGGAATCAGAATCAGTCTATTTCAATTATTTCCTCTCTGGGAGCTCTAGATGCATTATTAGGGGTGGCTGGCGGCTCAATAGAATGGGGATACCTAAATAGTGGAACTCATGATTCTCAGCGAGATGGTGAGTTTGATCGCTCGGCTGTTGAAACTATTGTCCAAGCTGTAGGGGCATTAGATCAAGCGTTAACGGATCTTAAAATGGGCGATAAAAAGTAGCACATAACAAGTCAAAGCACTCGGACGCAGCAAAGCTGCGCTGGTCTTTGAGGCGTTAATCCATAGAAATTTTTATCCGAAACTGACGAGTTAGAGTTAATGCTTTAACTCGGAAGTGTCCAAAAGAGTGTTTTAGTAATCAATAACTTACTCTAAGCTGTTGAACAAGGACAAAATACAGTTGAATTTTGCTCCTTCGTCGCTTTTCAGCCTGTAACAGGGCGTTAGGTTTTATAAGGAAGCAGTATGTATTGCCCATCATGCAATGGAACCATCAAGTATTTTTCAAAGGTGAATTTTTCTTTTGGCAAAATAAAGACATGCCCACATTGCAAAGAAAGAATTAAGCACTCTATCAACATAAAGTATTTCCTAATTGGCTTTATTCCAATGATATTCTTTCATCTTAAGATATTAGGCCCTATATTGTTTGAGTTTGGCGTACCACATGCATATTCTGTAGCCCAGTTTATGACTTTTTTTGTGTTTATAACTTTACTTCATCAGCTTAAACTTGCGGATAAACCTAACAAGCCACTGTAGCCGTGCGCTCCGCACTCATGGACAAATACTCGCAGGCTTCCAGTCGCAGTGCTCGTGAATTTTAGTCTGCGGTATTTGCCTCGAAGTAGAGTGTCCGATGGGATTAGACCAGAACAATAGGCTGGATACTCAAACGTGTTTTGTCCCCAAAACGGGCTGGTGAATCACTCTAAGACAGAGTGATTCAACGAATCAGACTTGCCTAGTCTGGTTCACGTGCCGAATGCCGTCATTTTACATTAGCTTTTGTCCTCCTAGGCAGTCAAGCAGCCCTATTCACTTAGCATTACTGTGCTACAATCCTAAATGAGAATTATTTGCATCAACTCGGTATTTATGGTAATATTACACATGGGCTAGTTCTAGCCTCCGTTGTTCTACTCAAGATATAAACCATATATTGTCGTTACCCTTAGATCTTCTCAATAAGCTATTTCTTTTCAAAAGGAGGTATTTTAATGCCTGAATAAAAATATGTGCTCAATTAATAGAATAATTTCAAATTAAGTTGGCTGATTATTAAAAATAATAAGGAGCAATATGCTAAGTAAACAAAGCCAGGGTTATTTAAATTATGCTAAAAATCGTATAAAGAACCGTCAAGGTGAGGCAAACATCATTACAACTCATCCAATTCCAGAAGAATATAAGCTTGTATTTCTAAGTGGATTGCCTAGTTATATGATTAATGCGAAAGAGCTTAAGGGGATAAACACGGAGGGAAGTATAGTCCTTGTAAAGGATATCATTTACAAGGTAGTAAAACGACTAACCATATCTAGTAAGGTTCTCGAGCTACATCTAGATGATGTATCACCTCAATAAAGCAAAGAAATCTAATACGTCACTTTTGCTAATGCGACTTTAACGAGAGCTTGATCGTGGCGTTGGTAGCCCCTTATCTGGGCGTTATAACACTCGTCACGTTAGTGACACCCTTCTCCCACTCCCGAAAGGAACTTTGAAAATGAATAACGTACAACTACTTACTGATGATGAACTTATTATACTAAACACCATACTGGTAAAGGAGGTTACGAACTTAAGTAGGAGGCTAGATAATGAACCCGATTCAAATACTTTAAAAATTGGTAACGCCTCCCTAAAGGGGTTAATCTCTATGTATAACGAATACCAGCAAGAAATTAAACTTAGAGGTTTGGTGTAATCTTTTCAATCAGGTATTGCAGCGTTTGCGATGGGTAATGGAATCATAATCTTTGGTTCTATTATCTCATTCACTAACCGAACTAATAATTTGCTAATGTTTATTACTCATATTTAATGGTAAGCACCCTATGAAATATAATTTCCACATGGACGTATACGACAAGAACCTCAAACTAACTTATGACCCAGAGACTTCTATATTGGATAAGAAAGAGGTTTTAAACTACTTTCTTGCATATAAAGCTGAAATCATAAACAGTAATGACTGTCCCAAAGAGGTTACAGACGCTATACAGCACTTAAAAGAACAAACAATACCCTACAATAAAGGTGACGAAAGCAGTTGGCAAAACAACAAAAAGGTATTCTTTATAATGAGTATTGCTATTGGTATTACCGTTCTTTTCATTTGGCATTTAATACTCCCTCATTTAAATGAAGTCGTGTTATAACAAGGCTGTCATCGGACTGCTACGCTTTCAGCTTACTGTAGCGTTATGGTTGTTATGTTTGAATTTCGTGGTAATGCGTTGTCAGTCCCTTAGGCGGGCATCAAAATGAACCATTGAATCACTCTACCCCAGACTGATTCAACGAATCAGACTTGCCTAATCTGATTCACGCGCGAACGCGATCATTTTTAATGAGCTTTGGGCTAACAAATTTTTGCCCCATTCCGTGTTTCGGCTCGTTAGCTCAATCGAGAATTCCCACTCCTGCTGCCATACATATTCTTATCTATTTGCCTATGTTTGGCCTTACCAGAAATCGGCTAACAATGTATGGGTATACAGTCGTATTTAAATTTCGGTGTTTTGGTCTGATTTTCAGACAAAATCAGTGCGCACTAGTTTCATCCGAAATAAATAAAACTCTATAAAATCAGTTAAATATAGTAACTGAATTTTAGTTAATAGGTTTGGAAAACGCGCATGCGCATTTTTCCAGATGGTGTATTTGGCAGAATGCTGATAAGTTCTTTGCATACAGATAGTTAATCGTGCGCGTTTTCACTGGTCCAACGAGGTAAACAAGCATGCGCACGAATAAAATGTTATCTGATCTATTAAATCATGGTGAAAATCTGAAAATGGAACCAACCGAATATGAGCTTTTTGTAAAGGAGCTGCATCAGAAACTAATCGACAGACAGGGACATAAGGGAATCGAAGTTAAGCATAATGTAAAGATAAAAGGGAAAAGCAATGCTGTACATCAAATAGATGTTTACTGGAGTAATCACATGGCAGGAGTTGCTCAGCATTATTGCGTAGAATGTAAATATTGGAAGTCGAACGTCAAGAAATCAGATATTGCGTCATTTATAAGCGTTTTGAATGACATCGGAAGTGCTCGCGGAATATTTGTTACAACCAAAGGATTCCAAGAGGGAGCCCAGTTTCTTGCGGCGCAAAATGACATAATATTAATTACAGCAAATCAAATAATAAACAAAATTCCTGCTATTTTAAAAATAGGAATGCCTACTTTTGAGGATGTTAATGTTAGCTTCGAGCAAGTAGAAGGCGAGAAGCTAGCGCGCCTTAATGAATGGCTATTAATAAATCACGACGATATAGCCATCCTTGATGGCTCAGGCGAGATCATAGGAACACTTTCTGAGCTAATTAATAGCTTCAGTCATGAGTATGACGGTAATTATGAAGAAGATATATCAGGAAACTACGTGAGGGTCTTTGAAGACTTGGTGCAACTGAATAGTGTAAGCTATTTTTACAGAAACAATTTTTTTGAACCGTTGACTCTAAATGGGTATAGCGAAGCTGCAGAAGCCATTGCAAATTACATTCTCACCAATGAATCAATAAGTATTGGCTTGTGACTCCATTGGCCTCCGGCAGTTGAGCCGAGCGTTAGGTGCTCAACTAGTCTGGCAAAGCTCTGTAGATTCACTATGAAATATTTTTAGATTCATATTTGCATCAGATTGCAATCTGCATTATAGTTCTCTTCATCATAAATATGGAGGACTATGTTATGTCTGAATTGAAAACGCTCATAAAAAAATCAAAAGCAGCAAAATCAGATTTGATTGCCACAACTGTACGAATGCCACAAAGTCTTCATCTATATATAGAAGACTTGGCATATAAGTTAGGCTTATCGAAACAGGAAGCCATTCTTAAACTTGTTGAGGCTGGTGTCGAAGTAGCTGAGCTCGAATTCGAAAAAGAAGATGATGTGCCATCAAATTTTCATGTTCTCAATACAAATAGAAGACACAATGAAGCTGATCAAGATCATATGCTAAGTTTGGGTATAGCCGCAGCCTTCTATGATCCATGGAAATACAATATAGACCGTATCAAAAAGGGGGATATTGTATTCCTATATGAAAACGGTGTTGGAATTGTTGCGTATGGTAAAGGGAGTGGGGTCACTAAAAAGAAAGATCGTCACGAGGACAAAGACGAGTGTCATTATCAAGAGCTAAATGACTTTGTAATCTTAGAGACTCCTCTATCTGCAGCACGCATCAAAGAAATTCTGGAAAGAAATGTGGTGTTTTTGAGAACGATGTCTGGAATGCCTGATGGTAAAAAAGTTCTTGATGAAATTAGTTTACAGCAAAGCACCTAACAAGTGGCAGCAACTGACCGTCAAAAGTGTCACGCCTTTTGTACCAAAAGTCGCGCCATTTTTTCCGGCGGCTATGCCAGGCGTTATATTTTTTGGAGAAATTCGGTGATAACTAAAATTAAGAAAACTCGAAAACGAATGGCGAAGGTACAACAACGAACTTATGGGGTACGTGTCAGAAGTGGACGAAGCACTTTATATAATCATCTAATTAATGATGACAATTCGCAGAAAATCTTATCTCACTTGAGTGTTGGCTTTGAGCAAAATTTGTTCTTAGCCTCACTTGAAAATTTATCTGATAAAGGCAATCCTGTTCGCTTCAATAACTTTGCTTATTGTATGCGAGAAATAATTAGCATAATCCTAGCTAAGTACTCAGATGACGATGAAATTCAGAGATGTGCGTGGTTTGTACCACCTTCGGATACAAAAGTAACACGCAAACAGCGTGTAATATACTCAATTTGTGGTGGCTTAGAGCTTGAGTATGTGAAGCATGAAGTTCTTCAGATTGAAGAAGACGAAGAAAATATCCTTGATCAGACACTAAAAGTATTTGGTAAAAAATTTGATGAGTTAAGTAAGTATACTCATGTTCGATCCGATAGCTCGTTTAATATCAGTAATGATCTTTGCGAGAAATTGTCAAAAGAAGTATTGAAGTTAACTAGTGACATTGTTCGTTTGGTTGAACAATGTCGTAGTGAAATTCAAAATTTAGTACGTGAACAAATCAGTGAGACTGTAACTCAAGAAGCACTCACAACTACGTTAGAGGGCTTAGATATATTGTCATCTCACGGACACGTAAATGATGTGGAAGTCTCAGAATTTTCCGTTGATGACATTGACAGCCAATGGGTGAAGGTTAAGGGAACTGGCTATGCTTATTGTACATTGGTTTGGGGATCCGGAAGCGATTTTAGAAACGACAATGGCGCGACTATTGATGAAGATTTCCCTCTCAACTTTACGGCGCACATACCTTTGGGTAATTTCAATGATGTCCAAATATTTGAGGGGGATATTGATGTAGATAACCGAGAGTGGTTTGGCGCATAAAAAATATAACAATCTGTTTAAGAGTGATTCGCAACGCGTGGCATTTTTACTATGCGTTGGTTTTAGTGTTTAAAGTGGTATGCTGGACCTTCGGCATTGCTTTGCTCACACCTTAACAGGGCAAGAATATGAGTTACCTTCCCCAATCCTTTTTAGACAAGTATGGCGACGTTTATGACATTAATTCTAAAGAGAGATTAGATATTAGTAGAGATGATCAGATTTCATGGCATTTACTGGATCGTGCCCGAGAGGCATCAGAACTTGCATTGAAACTTGGTGGACATACTCAATTGCGCGTATTGCACGCCTACCTTCCTAGTTTAGAACCTCGAGCTTTTGCATATTGGTCTTCCCAGTCTCCTAACGACTATGTAATAGCCTGTAATAGGGGGACTTGTGAAGTAATTCGGCATGCGCTTAACACTGCTGATTTTCGTTCTTTATTGCCGTCAAGTATAAAAACTCTTTGCAAACTTCACGTAGATGACTTGGAAGACCTTACTGTTTCTATAATATTTGCGACAGTCTTGTATCATGAAGTTGCTCATGTCACGAGGTTCCATCTTCCGTACCTAACTGAAATTAAAAGAAATGAACCCGATTCATTGCCAAGTGCTATAGGGCTTTGTGAAGCTGATGCGGATAAATGGGCTGCATACTTAATTTCATCAGATCTTTTAGCGCAGGCAGCAGGTATCAGCAGGGCGTTAATGCTATCCATTCCTATTGAATTGGTTTTGCGCGAAGTATTGACCTTGTACGGCATTGGGCTCCACATATGGTTTGCGTTTTTTAATCAAGAAAACTTTCCAGTTTCGTCTATCTATCCCCATCCTCTAATACGTTCGACTCGAATTACTATTGGCGCTGCGGATAATATTCCTGGAGAAACTGCATCAGATTCGACAGTGTTAGATAGAGCGTTCTCTGTTCTAGATGGGCTTGCCGCTGTTGAGCAATCGCTGGAGCGTTCAAAAGAATCGAATCAACACCCTTTTGATCTCGCTTCCGAGATGAATGCAATCAATGAAAAATTTACCAGCATAGAAAAGCTCCTTAATTCTCAGCTAATTGATATAAGATCTAGGTGGGGAGGGGGAAATGAAGCCTAACAAGGCTATCAAATTGACGGTTTTTCCGTCGCTTGTTTTGCGGTTAAACGCTACGCTCCCGCAAAGCAATCAACTCCAAAGCGGCAATTTTTAGCGGCGTTAAGAGGTAAGGATGGATCCGAGAGAATTTCTAGAGTTTCTCCGATATGCAGTAAGTAGGGTTGGCCCTGGTTACTATGGATATTCAGAGAGAGTATATTGCTATGAACTATATCACTTTCTTCGTGTGGCAATGTTTCACAGGCAACTAAACGATACCCATCCTCATTTATTCTTACATTCAGAGATTGTTAAAGTTGTACTTAATCAAACTGATGCAGAAAACATAGGGATTTATCCACTTAATAATCAGCGATCGCCAGATTTTATTCTCCATGAGCCTCATACAGTCGATAATCAGATAGCTGCTATTGAAGTAAAAACGACACAAAATGTTGGGTATGCAGCATGTCTAGATGACCTAGAAAAGCTAAGCGAGTTAAGGCGCAGCTATCACTTTCAAGTTGGAGTTTTCCTTTGCATAAACTCAGAAATTAATAGGGTGTCTCAGCATATTACGAGGGCTAGAGGTGAGGGGGTCGATCTAGACCCTGAGGTTATCATTATGGCTGTGCCTGGATACGGACAACAAATCCAAGAGCAGACAATTGGTCAGTTACTCTCTTAACAAGACGCTACAGCCGGACAAATTTTCCGCAGAGCGCGGCGTTATACCTACTATTAAAATCAGCGGTAAAAGGGAAGTCATGGCTCAATATAAAGATGTATATAATTTTCAATACAAGGTTTTTGAACCAGCTACTTCAGAGTTGTCTGAGAAAGAAATAAAAATCATGTTAAAACAACTATATTAGTATTTCCCATATACAGATAACGGTGATGGCAACAAAGAACCCTATGCTACGGACAATGATTACTCGAAAAAGTGGTATAAATGCTACGACCATTTGCTAAACCTCTTATCCATGAAAAAACAAGTATTTCGATACAAGCTTTCACTTACATTATCAATTGTTGCAGTTGTAGTATCTGTCATTGGTGTTGCAGTTAGGATTTCAGTACTGGGGTAAGTACTTATAACAAAGGACGCAAAAAGCTTGGCTTGTGTCACTTCGTTCCAAATTTTAGCCAAGCATTTTGATCCTGTTAGTCGGGCATTAGCTATCTTTTCTCACAAATAGTAAATTTATCAGTTAAATAAATATAAGGAGATATACGTATGTCAAATTTGACAGGTCTTACAAAGGAACAAATTCTTCCTCTATTGAACCTGCAATTAAAGAATCATCCAGAATATTTTGATGGAATGAGTTTTGATGATCTTGAAGTTGTAAATGGAATTTTTGTACCGAAAGCTCACTTTTTTCTTGATGCTGATGGACGTCCTACTGAAAAAACAGAAGTTGCTCAAAAAGTTTATAATGAGGTTTTTGCTGAGTTTCTACCTAAATAGCATACAAACTGTTCAAGAGGGATTCACAACGCTTGGCATTTTTGCTATGCGTTGCGTTTAGTGTTTAAGGTGATATGCGGCAGCATCGGTATTGCGTTGCTCACACCTTAACAGGGCGTTATCTCCATAGAAATTTGAATCCGAAACTGACGAGTTAGAGCAAAGGGGCTATCACGCTTTTGTCCAAAAACGAGTCGCTTGCTATTCAGTCACGCTATCGCGTTTTGTCTGCTGATTAAGAATGAAACATTAAAAAATAATAGATATGTGACTATTTATGCACATTGTGCTGCATAAACTGAGTTTCGCACTAGTTTGTCACGATAATGCGAAAAACACGTCGATTAAGCGCTATAACTCGCGAAAACTGCACTTTAACAGTTATTAAAGTGCAGATTTTTCCGAATCAGTGTAATTCGCATAACGTTTATTAAGCTGGTCAATTTTTGTAGACAAAAACAGTCCACCACTTACTTAAGATAGGTAGCGGCTAAGCACTGCCTATCCTTATTTCTTAAACATATTTTAATTAATTCTTCTTCGGCCTATTACACTGAATTAACATACGTTAATAAATATCAACACCCAAGTAATGGACAAACTTCTATCCATCTTAAATCTTCTGAATTACCCCAAATATTGCATGAGCCTAGGCCTCGGACATTGCCTAGTTTTGTTCCTGTAGCAAAAGCTGTAAGGATTAAAGGGGCATGCGGGCTGTCTTTCTGCACAGAGAAGCGTCCGGTACTAGCACAAATTGGACGATCACTCTCAGTATTTCCGGAAACTCTAAACAGAATGGCATTATCAACAGAAGCAACATGCACAATTTTTCCTCCGTTACTATCGCCGTCAGCGAACACATTGTTGACAAAAAACATAAACGTGTAAATTACGATATATTTCATAATATTTCCTTTGCTAAATAACCTGAACTCGGGATAAGAAACTGTTAGTAAGGTTCGATTATGCAACAAAAAATCCAAAGTGAATAGTTCAATACAATTCAGTTGAAAATCAATTTAAAGACTAAAAATCTGATAAGTTTCTCTGTTTTAGACCATTTGGATTACTAGTGTATTTACATGAAAAAATCTATATTTATCGTTTTTGTTAGACAAATAATGGCACCGGTTATTATTTTCTTCTTTCTATTTTATATTGCTGCTTATTGCATTAATTAATGCTTCATGTTTTAGGTGTTCATGAATTAAATACAACTAATTCATAATTCCATACTTATTTGGTTAAATAATATTCAATAGCTAATTTGATGTAGTAATTGGTGTCTCATACGGTATTTGCGGCTCGCAGTAAAAAGTATTATTTAAGTTGAAACATGGTTGATACATTTTGACCTTTTGTGTTAAAGTCTCGCCAATTTTTTGGTGGCATTAGTTCGTTACTTCTAGGTAATAGGCTAGGCTCAATCAAAGTCTAAAGACATGGGATGTTATGAAAAGAACTAAATTTACAATATTGAAGGCTTTTTTTTTCTTATTATTAACTTTTGATCTCGGTTTGATGGAGCCTGCATTTGGTTCGGTATCAGTGCTTGCTGGTAATTCTGAAACCAAGTTTGTACAGCAAGATGATTCGAGTTTTGATACATTAATTATAGACAAGCCAGTAAAGGGGATTTCATATAATGAATTTTCAAACTTCACAGTATTATCTAAAAAATTAGTGATTTTTAATGGTTCAGAGAGTGTCAACCACTCTACAGCACCAGCTAATACAATTATCATAAAATCATCGAGTATCTCCATCTCAAACGAAATAGAAATCATTGGTGCTCCAGCAAATGTTTTATTTATTTCACCTTCAATATCTTCAGTGCTAGTCTGTAAAGAATGTTCATTTAATAATGTTGGACGAATAACATTTGCATTAGCATCTATTGGAACTAAGCAAGTAACTCATGCTTCTGGTGTTGTTGGTAAGTTAACAGCGTTAAATGCCGGGCGCATACAGTTATCAAATATTGTATCTCCTGGAGTCCAATCTTTGGAGTTGATTGCTGACAATATATCAATTGGAAATATTGATCTGAATTTAAGGGCTGATGCACACCCTGAGGGCGGATATGTAATTCACCCTCAAGGGAGTAAAATTGTCGGCTCAGGGGGTATTAGTTTCTATCCTGGAAAAATGGTAATAGACTATGAAAATTTGAAGGTTGACTCTGCTGATGTTGTTGCAGAGGAGTTCGTGTTAAGCAGCAAAATTCGTGCTGCATCAGTTGCTATTCTTAGCCCTAAGAATATTAAAATTACGTCTACGGCTGATATTAGTACTATATCAGACATACTCTCGAGTAGTACATTAAGTGGCCAATTTTATGCTCCCATTGAAGGAATTTTTATCCAGAGTGCGGGGAATAAATTATCTCAATCGAGCTTTGGCAATGTTACTGTGGATGGAAAATTATCATCTGATAATAAAATTCTTATAAAATCGCTTAATAGACTCGATATCGGTGCGTCAATTGTTACAGAAGAACTCTCTTTAATATCTGCTAATGACACTTATTTTGCAGGCCATACCCAATCAGAATTAATTGAAATTGCTGCTCGTAATCTATTCAATAGTGGGAGACTGGCATCAAGAGTAATCAATGCAGAAGCTGAAAATAACATTTATAATAGTTATGGTGGTGATATTAAAGCAGGGGAAATTGTGCTCAAGGCCAATGCCGGTAACGTTATAAATGGCTCTCGAAGTAACAAAAAATCATTTTCTACGGTTGCAAATTTACTCCCAATATCATCTGATTTAACGTCTCTTAAACACGGTATTTATTATGATGTCGTAGAGTCAGGTGTGTTATCAAGTAATTTATCCGCCAATATTTCAGGAAATATTATTTCCATTCAAGCTAAAGCATTTGAAAATATTAACCCTTATTCAATTATTAAATCGTCCTCCGATGATTGGAGTGCTGGTATTTCTGTTAATAATCAACTGGCTAATCAGGTTTCAATTCGGGCAGAGAATAAACTTGAAATTAAAGCATCAAATTATGTCCTTAACTCATCTGCAATAATAGGCTTGAATCAGTTTGGAGCTTTAGTTATTAACTCGCCTAAATTCAGTAACGAGCGCTATCAAATGCAGATGGAGAGCTATGTATATAACCAAGCAGTTATGAGCTCCGATATAAGTCGAAAATATGATTCTGCAAGTATCGGCACTACAACTAAAATAATTGCTTACTCCCCTCCTGCAAGATTTTATTCGTTTGGCGAATTTAGATTCAGCGATGGTAATGACACTGACTCTATAAATGAGCAGTTTATAAACGAATTATCTTATTTTGAAGTATTTTCTGATGCGCATTTCCATCAGACAGAGATTAAAACAATTGGGTTAGAAATATCTGAAAATTATGATTATACCAATTTGCATGATATACGAAATTGTTTAATGTCTCGCACTTGTGATGGTGAACATGTGACAACACTTGCAGAGGCTGAAACCTTATTTTCAGTCAGTGGAAGCATTTATGGAGTGGATAAAAGTATAGCGTCTCAATCTGATTTGAATATCGCAAATATCAATATTAGACAAGCTAAAGAAATCGATGTTATTAACAGATACTTAGCACCATTTTTTTACAAAAATAATGATTATGAGTACGGGACAGTGAATCATTCTGAGGTCCAAGGAGATATGCTTACAGGTGTGCGTACCCAATGTAAAATGGCGACCTTTAAAGGTTGGGGGGTAAGTCGTGAGTACAGCAAGTGCCAGAATAAAAATTTTCAAGTAAGCATAAGCTGGTTGTTGAGTGAAGAAGCAAAGGAACGTGAGCTGGGAGCTACAGGCTATACACCTGCACAATTTGAGGCAGCAAGCAAAGCTTATGTCGATACATTGCCAACTCAGCCTGTTATTTGGACTGCTTCTCAGAAGAAGGCGTTTACTCGTGTCGCTAGTGTGCTTACATATTCATCTTATGCTATTGATGGATGTTATGTGGTCATAGGGTACAAGCAAACAAATACATTTCATGGCTCTTATTATGCCTCTTATAGTAATACTCTTACTGAGAATTACGGCATTCGAATACCAATCAAACTATTAATGAAATCAGTGAAAGGTAAGCCTGATAATAATACATGCCCATTGGATAACTTAGAGCCTAAGAGTTATACAGAACAACAGTATACCGATGCGGCTAAAAAGTATGTATTGACGTTACCTATTGACTCCAGCCTATGGAGCACAGCATTTAAACAAGTACGCGATCGTAAGGTGAATGGAACAACATCTAATACTATAAGTTATATTTCTTATTCTCTGAGTGGAAATGACGCTCTAGTTCATTACAAACAAACTGAGCAGTATACTGTCACAGTGCAATATGCAGGGACTAGGGCTTTCTCTGAGTCACATGATTTAACTAAGCGTATTTCTGTTGCTGAATTAATGAACTATTTGCCATATTAGAATCGTAGGATTACATCAATGAGTAATAAAATTAAAGAACATGTAACCTATGTCGCACCAGTTTGGCAAAGGTTTACGGCTTATCTCATGTCATGCTTAATGTTGTTGCAAATTTGTTTGCCTGCGACAGTGCAAGCTGTAGAATTAATTTCTGATTCATTTATTGAGTCTGACGTTAACTCAAATTCACAGTTTGAGCGTGTCTATAATAATAATAGACAGTTTGAAAAGGCATTTTATATAGAAGATGCTATCGGTACAAATACACAAACAATAGAGTTGTTTCATCAGAAACTGTTAGCTTTCAGGAAAAGTGCACTGCATTCTCCTCAGATGATCCCTATTATCAATAATGGTATAACTATTATTATCCCTAACTACCCATTAGGGAAACGTATTGGAGATCAATATGTTCAGGCTCGTTTCGTAAGATCTCAAATATTTAACTTACTGAATAGGAATTTACTTAATGACTCTTATTCGACTGAAGTTGAACAGATAAATGATCTCTATAATCAGGCTTATCAATTCAGTGCTACTTCTTCCGCTAAGTTCGGCGATAAAATTACCCGCGCTCAAGTCAATTCATTTGGGCATAATTTTATTTGGCCTGAAACTCGACTGGTAAATAATGAAGCTGTCCTTGTACCTGTTGTTCATCTCACCGATGCCACTGTTGCTGAGTTATTAGTGGATAGTCATAGAGTCGAATTCTCGGGAGCTGAGGCCAAGTTTAATACTATTACTGTTAATGCTGGCACAATTTATACTCGTAGAGGGACTTTTATCAGTACAGCGGGTAACTTTACCGTTAATGAAGGCGCAAGTGTCGTTGCAAAAGGTGATTTAAACTTACTCGTTGGCGGTACTTTACAAAACTTATCTGGCCGTTTTTCTGCTAAAGACAATGTCAACATTATTGCTAATCAGTATCAACAAAAAACGATGGTTCATAGGTATGCGACTAAGTATGAGCAGGGCACTCGTTTAGGACAAATTGCCAGTGTTGATGCATCAAACGGACGAGTCTCTATTCGTAGTTATGGCGATATTGTGGTGCAAGGTGGAACAATCTCTGGACAAAACATAGTCCTCAATGCTGATGGCAACATCCAGCTGGCAACTCAGTACACTACTTATGTGCATAATCAAGCTGTTGGCGGTTATGACACTTCGCAATCAATAATTGAACATACAGCCACAAAACTTAGTGCTAGAGACAGCATTTATTTAATGGCATCAGGTGCCATAGAGCTAAATGCCGCCACGCTCACTGCTGATAATGGGGTGATTCAGATACTCGCAGAGCAAGGTATTTATATTGCTAACGAGTTTAACGAATTTCAATCATCTCGTTCAGGCAAAGTAGGTAAAGTCACCTTGCAAGAGCAGGAATTCCAAACGATTGCGATTCGTTCAGCTCTGGAAGCTGGTAAAGGCGTAATGATAGCGTCAGATTTTGGTGACATCACCTTACAAGCGACCAAAATTAAGTCCGGTGATGGCGCACAAATAAATGCGCTTAACGGTAAGGTCAACCTGTTACTGGCTAAAGAACAAGACCACTATTTCTATAATCGTGTCAAAAAGGGCTTTTGGCGCATAAAAACTGAAACAAAGACTGATACAGTCGATACAGCCGTTTATAACAGTATCGTTGGTGGTATTAAGATTCAGGCAACACATGGCGTCACGCTTGAATTTGGGCAAGAGGAGGGGGTTACTCTACAAGACTCTCTCGCTATGTTCGAACAAACGGACGATCTTGCATGGATGGCTGATCTTTATAATGATCCTCAATTATCTGCCAATATAGAATTAATTTATCAAGAACTTGTTGAACTCCATAAGCACGATAAGTCGAGTAGCTTAAGTCCTGCTGCTATGGCTATTATTGCTATTGCGATGGCAGTGGTTATGGGACCTGGCGTGGGATTGCTCGGCGCCAATGGGGCTATCGGTGCAGTAGGAATAATCAGCGCTCCTGTTATGCAAGCTGGTGCATTAGCATTAGCGACGCAAACGGCGACAAGTCTTGCAAACGGTAATAATTTGGCTGAAACAGTCAAGCTGATGCACTCAAGTGACACGGTAAGAACAGTTGCTACCGCCATGGTGACGGCTGGCGCTATTCATGCCATTGGTGAAGTCAAGCTATTTGATATGCCATCAAGCGTTAATGCTTCTACAGACTTGATCAGTGCGCAATCCGCAATTGATTTAGCAAACCAAGCTACGCAAATAGTAGTTGAAACCACAGTCAGTACTGGTATTTCAACTGTTATCAATGGTGGTAGTTTGGGCGATTTTAGAGAGCAGTTTGTGCAAGGCCTTGCTATGTCGTCAATGGATAAAATTGGCGAGGTATTAGCGAAAGATATTGGTGAAGCGGTTAACAAGGGTTCAATTAATGAAGCTGTGAGATATTTAGCACATGCCTCACTTGGGTGCGCCATTGGTTTAGGGGTTGCTTCCGTTTCAAAGGGACAAGATAGTGGTGTTAGCTGTGCTTCTGGTGCTGGTGGTGCTGTAATTGGTGAAGTTATAGCTGATCAATATAAATCTCAACAAGATTACGATGCTAAAGTCAAAATACTTGAAAAGACATTGAAAGAATTTGGAATTTCAGTAGATGCTTTTGAAAATTTAACTGATGCACAGAAAGTACAAGTGCTCAGAAATAAATCAAGTATTGATACAATTCAGAAAATCAAAGCAACTGGAATTGACCTTGCCAAATTAGGGGCTGGACTCGCTGCATTTATTGCCGGTGGTGAAGTTAATATCGCTGCTAATGCGGGGGAGAATGCAGCCGAAAATAATGGATTTTGGTTTGTGATACAGGCTGCTTATATGCTTTATAAAGCCTATGAAGTTTATCAAACTATTGAAGGCATCATCGAGCTTGGAGAAAAACTAAAAGCTGCACCAGATGAAGCGACAAGAATGAAAATTCTTGCTGATCAAGCCGCTATGATGGGATTAGAAATTATCATAGGTAAAACCACTGGGAAAGTATTAGAAGAGATACTTGATTTTGCGAGGAAAACTGGGCTAGGTAAGGACATCATTAATGAGATCTCCTATCTTATTAAAAAAGCCGATGAAGGTCAGTTAGGCAGCTATACCGCAGGTGCTGGTCAAGGTAATAAACTTGATGCATTTCCGGAAACCGGAACAAAGAAAATGGGGGATGCGGCTGATACCACAAATGTACCAACCGTAACATCTGGCGGACATCTTAATGCTTGTAAAATTCGTGACTCAGCCTGTGCAATTGAAGTAGATAGTTCACTCCAAGGTAAAATAGATTACTTTGTTGAAAACAGTGACCGAATGACAAAAGCAGAGAAAGGTGCTTATGTCGAAGACTTGGTCGATCAAGTCGCTAAAGCTGACGCTTCAATCCAGATGATCCCTGCAAAATATGGCAGTAACAATGGTATCGATCATCTGTTTATTGTAAAAAAAGGTGATGGTACTACTTTAACTTTAGTCATAGATAGCAAGCAAATTTCCGCCACAGGCTCGGTGAGTTTAGCTACTGGTTCTGGTGGTCATAAACAGTTAACTGATGACTGGATTGATTCTGTGCTGACTAAGTTCCCAGTAAATGACCCTGCTAGAATAGCAATACTAAATGCTAGAAGGACTGGCACTTTAGTCAAGGCGGTTACAGCTATTAACAAAGACAGTAATCAATTGTGGTTTATACCAGTAAAATATGATGGTAATTGAAAATAGTTAAAGCCAGAGTACACTACAGAACTTATTTTGACGAAGCTATCTAAGAGGCAAAATACTATGGCAAAAATATGTTTTGAAACGGGAATCGATAGACTTAATTGGACTGTCGAACCGGGAATTGATGATGCGCTAGAGTTTATTCTGACGAATACTGGGTCACGTCAAGGTTGTTTATTAGAGTTGAAATCTTATTATTATGCTAAATCCTTATTGTCATGGTTTAAGGATGGGGATTTAGAGCAACTTCGCCAACATGCCTATACCTCAGCAAAGTTGTATCGACTCTACTATCAGAGAGCAAACAGCGTCTGGCAAGGAGCATTTTGCCACTTTATGGCTCTGATAAGTGATCATGAGCCTTTGATAAACTGGCACAGCCAGTTTATCTCTCCTCTTTACCGAGTAACAGGCGGGAAAGCAGTGCGCAACCGTGTGGGTTGCCCTGAATATCATGCGTTCCAAGCGATTTTAGCGCTGCAAGGTAAATGGGATTTGTTGGGGGAGCGTGCTGAATATATTTTAGCGAACCCACCGGGTCAGAAAATGGCAAAGTATCAAATTGACCAAGAGTTTTATCTTGCGCTGGCAAAAGGGGATGTACCTGCCATGGAACAGGTATTAAACAGTCTTACTGGCCCGAAAGCTAAAGTTCGCAATTTTGATGGCGCACTGGGATTAACCGAACATTTAATGTCGTTGTTTGGCTTTATTTACGCCAAAATGGCTTGGCGTGCAGGGTATCAGGTACAGGTGGACAGTCCCTATTTACCTATGGAATGGCTGCCAATATCCCCCCTTACCACATATCGTGATGAATATGATTTTTTAGCTGATTTTGATCTATTTCAGCCTTTTACGAATGAAATGGCGCCTTTTTCGCCAGTGAGTGAAGTGGATAAACGAGTCGATGTTACTGTAGGTTCATCACCCTTTGCCTAATATTGAGAGTTTATATGAGCATATTTGATATTTTTAAAAATAATTCACCAGTAAATGCCGATGGTGATATGCCTGATATCAGTTATCAGATGAATGAATATTCTGCCGATGCTCGTCGTCGTAGTGATATATTTGTCACAGTTGCAAAACAGCAAGGTCTTGAGATATTAGCAGGGCGATTTGGAGGTGAATATAACAATGACATGCTTGCAGCGGGTGAAAAAAACGGACAATTTTTGTTAATGTTAGGTATGAAAATCACTGGTTCTGACGGTGGCATTCAGCTTGATAAGCTGTCAATGGGTTGTTTTCTGCAATTCTCTAAGCCTTGGTTAAATATGGTCGTGTACTCACTGCGCTTATCTGGTACGCAATTAGCTATTGCGGATAAAATTGAAAGCCACGTAAAAGATGGTTCTATTTCGTTAGCGGTTGCATTTATTGATATGGAGACAAAAAAGCTTAATATCATACCGTTAACTATTCAATAGTAATGATTGAAATATTAAACGATAAGGGGGAAATCATACGATATATGTTTTTACCTGAACTCAATGCATGCAGATGTATCAATCCGAGGGGGAAATGTACCTATGGCATAAAGAGATACACATCCATCAGCGGCTGCAGTTTTCAGTATTTTTTGGATAAGGCGCTTATTTTGTGGTGAAGATGTGAAATGGGAAGTTTATACTGGAAAATAATAAAAGCAGTTTTTATTATTCTGATACAGAAGTTGTGCAACTTTGCCAACTTATGGAAATACACCTGCCCCAGTTTATATAGGTTCAATAAAGTGATATGAATATAAAATATAAATTGTACATTATGGTCTTTATCATGTTGTGTTCTGTGCTTATCTCTGAGACTGCATTTGCTAGTGGTATTTGGTGTACAGGAAAAGTAACTAATGCCTACATTGACAGCGATAAAAATGTAATACTGAAAGGGAGTTGGCGAAATGAATATACACGGATTTGCAGCACTGATGGTAGCAATGGCGTCGATACTATCACATGTAGCCTATGGTTTTCGATTATAACAACCTCTATGGTGCATGATAAAGAAGTTATCCTGATGTATTCCGATCAAAATAGCACTTTAAATTGCTCGAATATCCCTACTTATTCAAGTTCGCCTCGCCCAGATTATGTTATGTTGACGAAATGAATTGTTAGTCACTTATTTTCTCTGTCATTATTTTAATCAATATGGCCTTAAGGTGGGGTTATGAACTCTAGATTAGCATGTTTTTTATTTTTAATTATTACTTTATGTTTATCATTGTCAAACGCAGAAGCTAATAGATACTGGCCCCCCAAAACATTAATCGAATGGTCTTTAAGCTTGAATAATGGTGTCGCTTATATTTCATCTCCACAGTTTGCCGAACATTGCCTTTATGGTCGTGGACAAATAAATATGGATGGAACGGAATTTAATAAGTCTATGTATGCTTACGCGATGTCTGCTAAGGCAAGAGGATTGAAACTAAGGTATGTTGTAGATAACTCTCAAAGTATCTGTATCATCACAGGACTTGAAGAAGTAAGTTGATACCATTTTAATATGTAACTTAATTAAGTTGGTTAGCGATTTAAGTATTTTAATATTGACTAGTTTACGGAGTGGACTATGAATAGTCATTTGTTTTTAAATTCGTTCAGATTTCTCGTGTTTTCTTTAACGCTCTTACCCTTTAGCACTATTGCATGGGATGGAATGGTTTATGGTAAAGTTAAAGCAATCCATGTAACAGGTCATAATAATTATGATTTTAGAATTGAGCTGGAAGACTCGCCAAAGCTTTGCGGAAATGAACATCAATGGGCCTATGTAAATCAATCTGATAGTAATTATCAAACTTATTCTTCTGTTTTGATAGCTGCTAATCTAGCCGGTAAGAACATTACTCTTTATACAAATCAAGAAAAGGTTTCAGGTAATAATTATTGTCATATTGGCTATGTAGTGCTTAGTTAAGGGTTCTATGAAATATTTATTTGTACTCTGTTTGTGTATGTTTGCTGGACATGCTTGTGCTGCATGGGTTAATACAACAGGCAAGATAACTAGTATTGTCAATTATGCCCATCGGGATACCATTTTAGTCGCATTGAGTGATAATGGTATGGCTGTTTCACAATGTAGTGATAGAACTACTTTTGCTGTGGGTGATAAATACACTCCAGAACGTCGCGCAAGAATGTATGCAATGCTGCTCGCAGCTCAAGCATCTGAGCGTAGTATTACTATATCCTATAACGATGTTGGAAATTGCGAGCCCTGGGATAGCAATCCAGATGTTTTCCGACTTATCACTCGTTTAACATTAAAAAATTAATAATGTTAAAGATGGATTTTTATATAATGAAATATATTATTATTTTAATTTTTTGTTTCTCACCATGTTGTTGGGCTAATAGCTCATTTACTGCCGACTCAATCAATAGACTAGTTGTTCATGACTTTGGTCAGCATATTTTAGTCTATTTCCCTAGTGATGTGACAAATGCTGAGCAATGCGCAAGTAACAATGGTGTTGCCTTGAAAAAAGAACATCCACTTTTTAATGAAATGTATGCAGCATTGCTATCTACATTTCATGGGAATGGACGATTATCTGGTTGGGTTAATGGTTGTGACCCTTTTTTTAAAATGCCGTTATTGACTCGGGTAGATCTAACTAAGTGATCTAATCTCTATTGGTGTGAGAGTCAAATCTCACTCGTATAATTTAATTGCTTTGTGAGGTTGTAATGAAAAGGATTTTGTTTCTATTTCAAATGTGTATTTTAGTTGGAGTTTCAAGTGAGGTATCTGCAAGAACAGATTGTCAGGTTGCAAAAATTTTGAACATTCAGCTAGAAGGTGAAAAAATCATGTATTTTCAAGAGGGGGCTCCATGGCGTACGCTTGGGTATGTGAATAACAATGACGGTACAAAAGAAAGGTATGCTGCACTTCTTGCCGCACAAATGGCTGGCAAAAAAGTCGTCGTAGGATATAAAGAAAATGGATATGACTGTAATGTGACTAATTACAGTGTGCCAGCTTTTATTGTGAGAACATTTAATGAATGATCTTCTAAAAGTATTTTTATTAGGCTTAGCTTGTATTCCTTATGCTGTTAAAAGTGAGGAAGTGTGGAGTGCGGATACAAAGATTAAAATATTGTACCCCACGTCAGGTGTATTGATTTTCGTGACTGATTATCGTCATAATTTAAGTCAATGTGATAATGGCACAAGATTTATGCTCGACACTACTGCTGCAGATTATTCTGTACTGGCTTCAGTATTAATTGCCGCATTTATGTCAGATAAAACTATTAGGTTTAATTTTAATCTTTCTCAGAATCCTACTTGCAGTCCAACTGTCAATAGATTTATGGTGTTTAAATAAATTTAGGTGTTCAATATGCGTACCTTTTTTGCGATTACTCTCGCTTACTCCTTATGTTTTAATTGTACCGCAGCAGGGATTACACCTGCTGTTGTTCCTAAAAATTTGCATATCTATGATGTTCAAGGTTCTACTTATGTTGATATGGTTGCACATGATTGTTCTGGTTCTAGATATCATTTAAACCCTAACCATCCTAAATATGATGCGATATTTTCCATATTATTATCAGCTCAGTTAGCAGAGAGAAAAGTGATGGTGAAGTTTGGTGATTGCATTAATGGAAGTAATCCTCAGGGAGAAATCGTTGGAGTTTACTTACCCTAGGTTGTTGAATTATTTTCTGAAAAGTGGTGCCGTTATGAAATTGTTAGTAACATTTTTTATGTTGTTTAGTTTCAATGTTTATTCAGCTGAGTATGCTTCGAAAGTTGCTCAGATCAACTTGTACAGCAGTAATTGGACTCATGATACATGGAAAGGGTCATTGATTTTTAAATTACAGACCATGCCATCTGGTGTGTCCCATTTTACGGTGAAGAGAGATGATATTGCATTATCTAGCTTTTTATCATTGTTACTGGCAGCGAAAAAAACCGATACTACTGTTAATGTTGTTTATGACGCAGTTGTAGATGCCAATGGCTTTGCAACTACTTTAGCGATATTTGAACCTTAGCTGATAAAATGATTATCTGGTTGTGCTCAAAAACAGACTTTTATAGTTTTCGATGTAATTTAAATGTATGTAGATAAAGAGGGCGTTATATGAAAATAATCATGTCTATCGTGCTATTTATGTGTTCCGTGTCTTGGGCGTTTGCAGGTGGGCAAACTGGTCTTATTACACAAATCAATGTCAGAACGGATGGATTACATTGGGTTGTTTTATCCGGGGAACGTGGGGAAATGCCAGCTTGTACTCAAGGTCACTATAAGTATTGGATGATAAAAGACGAAAACGCTACCTACGGGAAAAGCCAATTTAGTATGTTGTTAGCAGCTTATCTCTCAGGTAAACCGGTGACAATTATTGGTACTGGCAACTGCAGTCGATGGGGAGATGGTGAAGATATAGGCACACTGCTACTATAGAATTGAGTTGTTATATCTCACATTGTTAGCTTCATTTGCTTAACTTTACGGTTTAAATTTAAAGGTAAAGTGTTGATATTATTAGTTTTTTATAATGTCGAGAATGATATTAGCGTATGCTATGGCATATGTTTGTGGGGAACTAGTTAGTTAGGGAATACTGAAATAAGATATTTATCATGTTTATTGAGTTGCATTGTTATAATATTGAGGATGTATGAAATTTAAGAAAAGGTTACTACTAAGTTTTCTACCCCTATTTGCTTGCAATGTTTGGGCCGGTGGTTTCACCGCATTTGCTATTCCTACTCGCATTGACATCGATCGCGGAAATGGGCTGATGGTATTCGGGGCGTTTGGTAATCCTGGTGGATGCACAGTTGGTGATAGAATATACATTAATATTAATCATCCTCAGTATCAGCAGATTTATGCTGCTATATTGGCTGCCTTTGCCAGCGGCAAAAAAATTCAAGCCTATTCACACGAATGTAAACCTGCTTCGTGGTATTCTGTTGAAGCTGTGACATATAACCATGTAGAACCTTATTCTGCAGTGAATTTGATGAATTAACTCTAAACTAATTCTGGATGTTATATTCATTTTTAGCAATGTTGCCCCAAAAGTCTTTGCAAGTGGTTAGCATCAAACTCTTAGTTATCATAGGATTTGTCTTAAGTTGGTTTAAGTTAGCGGTTTCTCCCAACGCTCTTTGGCCATGTTTAAAGGTTTTATCCTGTCCATTTTGATTTAGACTACCTGAAATAGTGGCAAAGAAACCGTTATCTCTTGGCACTATTGCATAGCTTTCTATTGTTACTCGACTGATATTCGTCTTGGATTTGGTTAGTGATTCTTGTTTCATGCATGTAAGTAGAAGTGTTTGGCTATTTTCACCGGTAGATATCAGCCCCTCTTCAAGTTCTTTCGCGATGCCTTCATCTATAGCTACTCCTATTGCAATACCTGTAATCCCTATGGTTGACATCATTGCAGCACTGTTCCCCTTATACAAAAGGCGCGCTTCTTTAGATATTTCAACTTTAGCTGGTGCAACTTGTTCTTGGCTTGCACAACCATTCAAGGTTGCGGCAAAGAATACAGTAACAATGATTGGTTTACATGGAATAAGCTTGAACATTTATTTCCTCTTTGGTTTGTATGGCTTCGAGTAGGATAATACTTTTTTCAAGCTATTTTTATAGCTTTTTACAAAGTTACATTTTCTAATTATGTTGTTCATTAATCATAGCTATAATAATTCAACTGGCTGCCTAAGTGTCACTCATTTTTAATTTTTATTATTAGCCCTGAAAATGTGTGAAGATGTTCACTACATTCTTTCTGTAGAGGTGGAAGATAGGAGGGTTTTAGTTTCTGGTTGATTTGAGTCTAGGCTTAGACTAAAGTGCAGTTGTTATAAAACTAGGTATATTAAAAGCGTGGAGGTTGATGAAGACGATGGAAGTATAATATTTTTTATGCTTTCAAGATGGTTTTCTCGTATAGTGTAATATGTCAGGTCGTCAATTTATAATAATCGAGAGCACTCGTTGGAGTTCTTATCATTCGTTAGCGGCTCGTCTTTAATTACAGTTTTTTAATGAAAATTCAGTCTCAGTTCATACATGCTTGCTCAAGGGTTGATTAATAATCACATAGTACGTTTCTTATGCTTTAATTAGAAAAATTACATATATGAAAATTTATAGAAAAGTAATTCTTTGTTTGATGTTCGCTCTTGCTTGCAGTTACGCCACTGCTAATGAGCCAAGTGTTGAGACCATAATTACAGAAATACACTCATATCCTGAATATGGGAATGGTGACGTAATTTTTAAAGTGGCTCATCAGGGAGATATCTGTAAGGGCTATTGGTTGGCACCATCTACTCCCGGCTTTGCTGCAAATTTGAGCTTGCTGCTTTCTGCTTTTCACTCTGAATCTAAAGTAAGAATATGGGGACAAACACAAAGTGATAAGAAGTGGGATGGTTCTGGTACTCATTTTTGCAAGCTCTATAATATAAGTCTAATCAAATAGCCTTCTCAACTTAATCTGATTTGAGTACATTCTGTCTCTAATTTACAGGAGGTTTTAGTCATAGCGGTAGGCATTACTGGTAAAGAGTTGTAATACCTACCTAATGGTGAGATCCGTTACTTTTGTTTTCCTCTCACCATCCTGACGTATAGATAAAGAACTGGTCCATTCCAGCGGCCATGACCATCATAGAATTGGATAAGCCACTTGCCGCCAAACTGGCTATTATCGCTGGCAGTAGATGTCCAATAGCCAGCATAGTCAGGTGTCTGTGGAAATGCTGATTGCGCTAATGTCGGGCTTTTATAGTTACCTTCACACACATTATCGTTTGGTTTCCAATAACTTGGTTTGCCTGAAGAACAATAAATCAGTGAACTTAATTCCTCTTTTGTGGGTAAGCGCCAGTCGGTGTGGTTACCATCAGAGATAGACATTCCCATGGCATATGGCCAGATAAAAGTAGTAGGACTGCCTTTACAGCTACCGTCTTGCCAAGTCTGTCCTACACTACAGCGCATCCACATCAGCTTGGTTTGTGTGTCAGTGATAGTGCCATTGCCGTTATCAATATACCGCTCTGCAAGTGTACCATCTCCAATTTTGGTAAACGTGGCATTGATTTGGCAATCTGATGTCACTGTGCCTGTGGTGTACTCATTGTTATTGAGCGTACCGTTACAGCCTGTGACGGATTCAATTTGATAGCCGATGTCCGTTGAGAGGTTAAAGCTGGCGTGGGTGTTGTAACTGACATCAATACTCTCGGGACTGATTTTGCCTCCGGTTGTTGCTTGCGTGGTGATTTTGTACGTGCTGAGTTTGAAAGATACGGTGACTGCACACTGGGCATTTATGATCGCTGTTTTATAGCTGTTTTGGGTTAATGCGCCGCCGCAACCACTGATATCATCGATTTGATAGCCGGTATCGGGTGTCACAGTGAAAGTCGTTGCATGACCGGATTCAACCAAGTTTATTGCTGGGCTGATTTTCCCGCCAAGGCTTGCTGTCGCTGGGATGCTGTAGACGGTTGGGGTGACTTGTCCGTTGTCATCGTTGCTGTCACCCTCCGAGCCGCCACAGCCAGCGAGTAATGTTGTTGCAAGTATGCTCAAAAGCAGTGGATTTGCCTTTGATGGCGGTGTTTTTATTGATGTTATGGCGTGTTTGATGCTTGCGTGAATGCACTTATTCATAGGTGTTCCCTGTTATGTGGTCCTGATTAAAGCAGGCGGTTGGTTGTGATGATTACTTCGTTACTTGATTGAGGAGGATGTTTTCTGGTGTGAATATTTCGCCGATAGCCTTGTTGAGTGAGTTACTGTAGATGTCATCTAGGGCATTGTTGGCGGTGATATACGGGGTGTACTCTTTACCTTCTCCCAATGACAGTTGCCACCTTGCGGTATTCACTTCAAAGGTATCGTCGAGATTGATGAGGAACTGAATCGTCAATGATGCGTGTGTGACCTGAGAGATAAAGGCTTCATCGACTTTTCCAGTTACCGCTTCAGAGGCTTTTTGACCCATTTGCTTGAAGTGTTTCAGCTTCATATTGCAGGTATATACCACTGTGGTAATGCCATTGTTGGCTTCTTGCTCTACCCAAGCCGTGTTGGCGCAAGGCGACCATTTATCAAACGCCTGACCTATGTTGGTTTGCTTGTAGTCTTCGAGGAACCCCTCTTTTACATAGAGAATATTTAATGGTTCACCGAAACGAATGCCGAGAATGATTAAGACGATAAGGAACGCAACAAACGTAACAACCGCAGAGGATATGATACCTAACCAACCCGTCATCCACTTTGGCATCCAAGGCCATATAGTTTCACCGAGCTTGTAATAACGGTAATAGTCATAATTAGCCGTAAGACTAAAGACAATAGAATTGATGATAAAAGGAAGCTTGCTCAGGTTCTTGTCAGTAATGAGTGATGCAACTGCTATGATTATCAGGTTCAGCAGCATTAGCATGAGAAACAGATAAATGCCTTTCTTCCACATGCCCTTAGCGAAGTAGTACCCCGTGCCAAACACGAATGCGAGTGCATTCATGTTAACCACATTCTGCCCCTTTATTTGCTCCTTTTTAGGCCTTGAGGTATGTGCAGGACTTTTTGCTGAAGCAAAATAGCCCAACTTGTCAGCTTGTCTTAGGTCAAATTCAGCAAACACCTTTTGCCAGCCTTTACTTAAATCATCATAAGATTTCACTGTCGGTTTAGTGGCTGTTGCAGGCTTAGCTTCAATCGATGGCTTCGCTACTTGTTTTGGTGTAACAGGGGCGGTGGCTACAGGGGTTGCCATTGCGGCTTGAGTTGCTACGGGCTTGATGTAGGTAATGATACCCACAGCGTTCAGCTTGGCTTTTAGTGCGTTAGCTTCACTTTCGCTCAGAGCTTTCTTAATGCATATCGGATTACCTGAGAACAACAGATGTGCTTTTTCCTCGGGGACTTTCAGAAACTTTGCCAGTGCTTGACTCAGCTTATGGCGATCTTTTCCTTCTGCTATCTCACCTTTAAAAATGACGTTGTAGGAGTTCATTACCTTTCCTTGTAATACGGGTTGAGCTATAGGCTTTACTAGGTCAAGTAGACCTATGTTTGCTCAAGGGTTTAAATGAGGATTATATGCACTAAATGCGGATTATAATCCGTGGTTAGTTGGTAAGCAAATTCCCATAGTGGTTGCCTTGTGACGAAGGAGACACTATGAAAACATTAGCGACTGAATTTGGTCATGCGATGCGTAAAATGAGAAAGCACAAAGGCTTGTCTCAAGATGAATTGGCGTTACGTGCAGAGATTGACCGCAGTTATATCGGCCGAATAGAACGAGCTGAGGCGAACATCACGCTCGATATGTTGTACAAGATTGCTGAGGTGCTCGACTGTGAGCCACATGAGTTGCTGCCGAGTCGAACATCACTAAAAGGTCAGGTGTTACCTAAATCTTAAATACAGCCTCGCTGTTTGTAGCTGGCTTGCCACTCTTTAAACAGCTCAGTCAGTCTTGCTTCATTCTGCTTACTACCAGACGCTCTTTTGGCTCTTACTTTGGATTTAGCTTTGCCTAGGTCAACGCCCGACAGCTCTTTACTGTACATCTTCGGCGTCACATGGCTGTAGTGCTGTTCAATCATGGCAATGCTGGTGCCACATTGTTTAGCTAACACTTCCATGCTGACGTTGCCTGACATCAGTTGCCACGTAATGTAGGTATGGCGTAATGAGTAAAGTGTTCTAACGCCATGGGGGGATGACTTTAAACCTGCTTCGGATATGGCTTTTTCAAAGGCTTTACCGAGTTCATTGGTGGTTGAACCATCAGCTAAGCGAAACAGTTTGTCAGAGGGCTTTCTGTTTGGGAATCGCTCTCGTAACTCTTGAACGCTGGAGAAGATTTCATCTCGGCAAACCACTTCTCGGGTGCCAGTGTGCTTGACTGTTTTCCCCTTGGTCACAGTGATATAGAAGATAATGTTGTGCTCATTGGTATCGATGTGGATGTCACCCCATGTCAGGCTTTCCATTTCCGTTCCTGGTCGAATACCCGTATTCACCGCAAACTCGATATAGTCCATCAGTAACTCACGAATTTGGCGGGTTTTCTCCTTACGGCTGTTTTGCTTAAGCTGGTATACGGTATCGAATGCTTTGTTGTATTCCTCTGGTGAAAAATGTGCTCGACGCTGTGACTCTGCCCCTTTGGTTGATAAAGAGGGCACTTGAGCCGCTAACATCCATTTATGGTCAACCGCTTCTTTAAACACTAACTGCATAGCGGCATTGTGGTTTAACAGTGTCGATTTGGCTGGGACTCTATCAAATTGTTCAATACGCCATTTATCAAACTCACGCAGCTTCTCACTATCAATCGAGGTAATGTAAGTGCGGTCGAAAAAGGGGATATGGTACTTACGTAATACCTGAATATAGGTCTTGTAGTTAAGTGGGGCTGTCTCGTTATCGAGCGCTTCTTCCATAGCGCTAATGGCTTTTTCAGCCACATCACGAAAGCGTTTGGAGCTCACCAGCAGATTACGGTCGGCCATGAACTGGAATTCCATTTGAATCCGATAGGCCATACCAATGGCTTTCTCTTTTTCTTTCTGCTTGGTGGCTTTGGCGTGCCACTTACCTGCGACTTTAATGCGAGCATACCAACGTTCGCTATTGTCTTGCAGGTAGATGTATAATTCGTCGGAAATATCGTGTCGTTCAACCTGTTTGCTCATAGTCTGCGTCTGATGTGGGTTTGCAAAGAATTTGCAAAGTTTGTACTTTATATCGTAACTATATGAAAAATAATAGTGATATTACAAGCTTTCTATTCAAAATCCCCCGCCCTTAAAAGCGTGCCAGTTCGAGTCTGGCCACTGGTACCAAATCCTTCTGATGAAGGAACTAAAACCGACCCAGAGTCGGTTTTTTTGTGCCTGAAATTTGGTTTTCGCTCGGTGCTCTAGGTTGAGCTAGTGGGATTCGGCGATATCCATTTGCGTCATAGTCACGCCTTTGATTTGTGCATAAATGGCTTTTCCATGAGTGAGTTGCAGTTCGTCGCAGGCCCAAGGGGTGATGTTGGCCCAAAGTTCATCATGGCCTAGGGCGATTTTTAATTGGATGTGCTCGCCGTTATCACTGGGGTATAACTCTTTAATTTCTCCCTTTAGCAGGTTGCGGATACTCGATCCTTTGGGGATCTCAGTGCAAACCGAGACATGATTTGCCTGAATACGCACTTTGAGTTTCTTTGCCGTTTCAGCTAGGTAGCCATTTACCCACAAATAGTTTCCATCATCCATCACGAGTCGCGTCATGGGGTAGTCGGGATGTCTGTCGGCGACCTTTGCACTGAGGAGTGAGCTGAGTTCCTGCAATGGCACCCAAGGGCGCATCTGCTCGCTATTCCACACTTCACTTAAGGCGCCTTGGGCAATCAATTTCCCCTGATGCAGCACCAGCATATAATCCGCCAGTTGTAAGATCTCATCTAGGCTGTGACTCACATACACTATTGGCAGTTTTAGTTCCTGCGATAAGGTTTGCAGGTAGGGCAGCAACTCGCGTTTACGGGGTAAATCGAGTGATGCCAGCGGCTCATCCATCAGTAGCATGTTAGGTGATGTCAGCAGGGCACGGCCAATGGCAACCCGTTGTTTTTCACCGCCCGATAGCGTGCTGGGATAACGACTGAGGAGTTTTTCAATCCCTAGTAGTTGCACAATTCTATCGAACAAGACTGGGTTAGCTTTACGCATACCATAGTTGAGATTGCCCTTCACGCTATAGTGCGGGAACAGTCGTGCTTCTTGAAATACATAGCCAATTTGGCGCTTCTCTGGGGGTAGGTTCACTTTGCCTTGTTGATAAAGCAGTTTGTCGCCGAGGCGGATTTCACCGCTATCTGGGGTCGAAAGCCCGCCAAGTAGGTTCACGAGCGAGGTCTTACCCGCACCCGAGCGGCCAAAAACGGCTGTCACGCCTTGCAATGGCAATTGGGTATCGACTTTCAGTTGCAGTTGTCCGAGTCGTTTTTCAATATTGATTGTTAACATACGCTTGCCGTCCTCTGCAGGGCTTTTTTACTCAGCCATTGAGAGGCGAGTAAAGATGCTAGTGCGATCACTATCGAGATAATGCATAGACGCATGGCCTGATATTCGGCCCCTGGGGTTTCAATAAAAGAGTACATGGCGAGCGGAATTGTACGAGTTTCACCGGGAATATTAGAAACGAAGGTAATAGTCGAGCCAAATTCCCCT
The DNA here is from genome assembly GCF_025654335.1 of Shewanella sp. SM21. Taxonomy (NCBI): domain Bacteria; kingdom Pseudomonadati; phylum Pseudomonadota; class Gammaproteobacteria; order Alteromonadales; family Shewanellaceae; genus Shewanella; species Shewanella sp. SM21. The sequence goes on along the minus strand of NZ_JAKKRL010000021.1, from coordinate 27,152 downwards.
AGGCTGCGAGCAAAGGCGATAATCATGCCTGACACTATCCCCGGAGAGGTGAGCGGCAGTGTGATGGTGAGAAATACCCGCCATCGACTGCTACCTAAAGTGCGTGCGGCCTGCTCGAGTCGAATATCAACTGTTTCAAAGGATTGGCGTATGGCTCTGACCATCAGCGGGAATGACACAATCGCCGCCGCGAGGGCCGCACCGCGCCAACTAAAGCTAAAACTGATGCCAAACCAATTAAATAACCACTGGCCGATAAAACCTTGGCGGCCCATGCTGATCAGCAAGAGGTAACCCACTACCACGGGCGGTAACACCAATGGTAGATGGAGCACACTGTCGAATATGGCCTTGCCAGGAAACTCGACTCTTGCCAGCAACCAAGCGCATAAAATGCCCAAGGGTAAACTGGCGATAACGGCAACGGATGACACCTTTAAACTGAGCAGCAGTGCGGCAATTTCATAGTCGCTTAAAAGAGAGCCACTTAGCAGAGAGCCGCTTAAAAATGAGCTGCTTAACAAAGAACCACTCAGCACCCTAATTCACTCCAAAGCCATATTTCTCAAACACATTTTTTGCACTTGGGCCCTGCAGATACTCATTGAACGCTTTGGCGCTTGCGGTCGATTCTTGTTTGACTAAGGCGACAGGGTATTCAATTGGGCTGTAACTCGTTTCTGGGAAGGTGCCAATGATTTTGATCTTTTGGGCGACTTTTGCATCGGTTGAATACACTATGCCAAGCGGCGCTTCACCCTGTTCAACCAAAGCGAGGGCGGCACGGACATTGTTAGCACGGGCGAGTAAAGGCTCAGCGGCTTGCCATAGCTTGAGGTTTTCGAGGGCTTGCTTGGCATATTGTCCAGCGGGCACATGATCTGGATCGCCAACAGCCATACGACTGCCTTTTAATGCGGCTTTAATATCCCAATCGCCATTGAGCACGACTTCTGTGATGGGACTATTTTTCTCGGCAATTAAAACTAAGTTATTTTTTAGCAAGGTTTTACGGCTGTTAACATCGACCGCTTTAGCATCGACTAGATAATCCATCCACTTTTGATTCGCCGAGACAAACAGATCGGCGGGCGCACCATTGGCAACTTGTTTTGCCAGTGTTGAGGAAGAGGCGAAGGAGAATATCACCTTAGTATTGTGTTCTTTTTCATATTGCTGGCCGATTTCGTTAAGGGCATTGGTGAGCGATGCCGCTGCAAAAACAGTCACTTGCTCATTGTCTGCCGCAAAAATTGGGCTAGATGTCAGTACCATTGTGAATAATGAAGCCGTGGTAAAACGCAGTAATTGCTTAAGGTAAATGGATTTCATTGTGTTCCTCCGTGATAAAAAGAGATCGTTATATACCAATCTATACATCGATCATTCAAGCCTTAAGCAATCAATTAGTGATCTGTGTGCGGTTTCTTGCTGATTAATGGCATTCATCCGCTGAAATATCTCGGTAATCTTATTGGTATCCTCAAGACGATGAAGGACAATAGGACTCAAGTCAGACTTGGGTGCTGGATAAACGATGGATTTACATGCATTACTTACGCTTTCCCTCGGGGATAAGCCCTTCGCCAATCCTAGGCGGATAAGCCTGCTTGAGCAGGTTGCCAACACAGGCTCGATCAGCCAAGGCGCCAAGCTTGCGGGGATCAGTTATAAAGCGGCGTGGGACGCGATCAATGAGATGAACACCGCCATGCCCGAACCCGTAGTGTGTAGCGAAAAGGGCGGCAAAGGCGGTGGCGGCGCTAAACTCACCGAATTTGGCGAACGGTTGCTTAAGGTGTATTCCATCACCTCCCAAGTACAAGAAATGGCTTTGGCTGCCTTGCTCGATGAGTCCGTCGATATGCACAGTTTATTGGATGTGATGGCGCATTTCTCTCTCAACACCAGCGCCCGCAATCAGTTGACGGGGCGTATCAATAGCATTGATTCATTTGGATTAAATGACAAAATCAGCGTGACCTTAGCGGGCGGACAACAGATTCAGATTTCAGTGACCCATTCGAGCCGCGAACGCTTGCAGTTAGCCCTGGATAAATCTGTGTTGTTACTGTTTAAAGCCCCCGCTGTACTGGCGACGACTCATGCCTGTGAAGTGGATGGGCAAAATTGCCTAAGCGGTCGTTTGCTGAGCGTGACTGAACTTGGCGATAAGACCGAATTAGCCATAGATATTGATGGCAAAGACATCATCTATTCGGTGATGCCACTCACCCAAATGCAGAGTTTGGCTGTCGGCGAGCCATGTTTTGCCTGTTTTGATGCCACGCAGGTGATCCTCGCCAGCATGAATTAGTCGAATTTAGTGATTGATTCGATTAATCATTGGGTTATTCACTGAGAATGGCCAGTAATTGGCGTGAATGTTTCGTAGCGGGTTGGTCGTTTTTGTATTTAAATCGACATCAAAGTCATAAGGCTTCACCCCACGACGTTGATTTTTATTGAAAAAATCAAATGAAGTCTGTATCTAGATTCGTTTGAATGGCTGAACTACCACAAGTGGCATAGTCATAGAATGTAGACAACAACAATTTATCACCTGACGATTTGGTATCGCACTAAATTGGCATGGCAGTCTAAGCACCACTCAATCGTGCTTTCCTTGTCAATTTCTACACAGATATTTGCAAATCTTTACCTGTTAACGACACTTCCTTCGTCTACTGTCTTTGGCTAACTCTATATACTGTTGGAACAATTTCAGTTCCTTAGCAAGATGAATGCTTGCTGTCTTTAGCATTGATGGACACGACAATACCGATGAAAAAATCCTCAAAGCGTAAATTGCTGCTCGCGTTAAGCGGCTTAATCCTCCTGAGTGGCGGTGCTTATTTTATGTGGCATAAGCCTGAAACAGCACCTACCTATGTAACTGAAGCGGTGCGCCGTGGCGATATCGAAAACTCAGTACTTGCCAATGGCATGTTGCAGGCATCCAAACTGGTGAGTGTAGGCGCACAGGTATCGGGGCAAATCTTAAGTTTGCCGCTGGCACTGGGTGATGAAGTAAAGAAAGGCGATTTGATTGCTCAGATTGATAGCTTAGCGCAGCAGAATAATTTGAAGGATGCCCTCGCATCACTCAAGAGTATCAATGCTCAGTTCCGCGCCAAACAGGCGCAGATCCGCCAAGCTAAGTTGGAATTTAGCCGCCAGCAGCAAATGCTTGCCGATAAGGCCAGTTCTCGTGCCGATTATGAAGTGGCCGATGCTAATCTAACGGTTTATCAAGCCGAGCTTGAGCAATTAGAAGCGCAAAAACAACAGGCTGAGATTAACGTCGACAGTGCCAGAATCGATTTAGGTTATACCAAAATTACTGCGCCGATGGATGGCACTGTGGTGTATTCCGCGGTAGAAGTGGGGCAAACCGTTAACGCTAATCAAACAACACCGACCATAGTTGAAATGGCGCAGCTGGATACCATGACAGTTAAAGCGCAGATTTCCGAAGCCGATGTTGTCAATGTCCATCCGGGTCAAGCCGTGTATTTCACTGTCCTTGGAAAACCGAATCATCCCTACCGTGGCGTTTTGAGGGCGATTGAGCCTGGGCCGATTTCGATGGATGGCGACGATAGCAATATGAGCTCTAGCGACTCAGACGCTATTTATTACCATGGTCTGTTTGATGTAGAAAACCCTGACCGCACCTTGCGTATCGGCATGACGGCGCAGGTGTCCATAGTGTTAGCTAAGGCCGATGATGCGCTATTAGTGCCTGCGCAGATATTGCGTATAAAGCCGAGGGAGAAATCCGCGGTGCCAGAGGCTAAGTCTGTCGAGCGTAAAGCCCGCAGCGGCCCGCAATATCAAGTGCCTGTGTTAGTTGATAACCAAGTGCAATATGTGGATGTCACTGTGGGGATTAACAACAAAATCAATGCTGAAATCACCGCGGGTTTGAAGGAAGGCGATCAGGTTGTGCTTGGCATGCCGTCTTCCGATGATGGCAGCAGTAAATTACGTCGCTCACCTAGCGTGAGGTTTTAACAGTGACAACGGCATTACTTGAAATTTCAGGTTGTTATCGCACTTTTCAGGCGGGTGAGCAGCAACTCACTGTGCTGAAAGATGTGAACTTGTCGATTGGCCGTGGCGAGATGGTGGCGATAGTAGGTGCTTCTGGCTCGGGTAAATCGACCCTAATGAACATTCTTGGTTGTTTAGATAAGCCGTCAAAGGGCGCGTATTTTATCAACGGCCAAGATACCTCGACTATGGACGTTGATGAGTTAGCGCAGCTGCGCCGCGAGCACTTTGGTTTTATCTTTCAGCGTTATCATTTACTGGGTGATTTGACCGCCATAGGCAACGTCGAAGTGCCTGCTGTGTATGCGGGTAAAGAACGCACGGTTCGTAAAGACAGGGCCGAGCATTTGTTAACGCGTTTAGGCCTTGGCGACAGGCTTGACCATAAACCCAATCAGCTCAGTGGCGGACAGCAGCAGCGGGTCAGTGTGGCGCGCGCTTTGATGAATGGCGGCGATGTGATCCTTGCCGATGAGCCGACGGGTGCATTGGATAGTCACAGCGGCGAAGAAATGATGCAGTTGTTGCAGGAGCTTCACAGCGACGGTCATACCATCATTATCGTGACCCACGATATGCACGTGGCCCAATATGCCGACCGCATTATCGAAATCAAAGACGGCGTGATCATCAGCGATGAGCGCAGTCAGGATAAACAAACGGCTAAGCCACAAAGCTCGACGTCACAAACTTCGACGTCGCAAAGCTCAACGTTACAAAATATGGCGCCACAAAATCCTAGCGGTGCAGTGGCAGCAAAAGACAGCTCGCGTGCGCGGGTGGCTTCGTGGGACAGATATGTCGAAGCGCTTAAAATGGCGCTGGTGGCGATGTCGACCCACAGGTTACGTACCTTCTTGACTATGCTCGGGATTATTATCGGTATCGCCTCTGTGGTTTCTGTGGTGGCCTTAGGTGAAGGCTCGCAGCAGGCCATCCTCAAAAGTATCAGTTCGATGGGGACTAACACGATTGATATTCGCCCCGGTTCTGGTTTTGGCGATAGACGCTCGGCGCGGGTGCGCACCTTAACCGCTACGGACGCCAATGCCCTTAAAAATCTGCCCTATGTTGATAGCGTGACGCCAAGCATTGGCTCTACTGCAACGGTTCGTTTTGGTAATAAAGCGGTATCGGCATCGGTGAATGGTGTGGGACCTGAGTTTTTCCGTGTAAGAGGGTACGAGTTAGCGCAGGGCCAATTTTGGGATGATGCCAGTGTCGCATCGCTCGCCCAAGATGCGGTGATTGATGACAACACCCGTAAGGAGCTTTTCCCTAACAGCGCTGCCGACAATAACTCGGCGATAGGGCAAGTGATTTTCCTTGGAGATTTACCCGTACGTATCATAGGTGTGACTCAACCCAAAGAAAGTGCTTTTGGTAACAGCGATGCGCTTAATGTATGGGTGCCTTACACCACAGTTTCTGGCCGTATGGTGGGTAAAAATTATTTGGATGGTATTACCGTTCGACTCGATGAAACTGTGCCGAGTAACGCGGCGGAGCAGGGCATTATCGCGCTGCTTAAAATGCGCCACGGCACGCAAGATTTCTTCACCATTAATACCGATACCATTAGGCAGAACATCGAAAAAACCACTGCGACCATGACCTTACTAATCTCGGCTATCGCGGTGATTTCCCTTGTCGTTGGCGGAATTGGGGTGATGAACATTATGTTAGTGTCTGTGACTGAGCGAACCCGTGAAATCGGTGTTCGTATGGCGGTGGGTGCGCGCCAGAGCGATATTTTGCGCCAGTTCCTTATCGAAGCCATTTTAGTGTGTTTGTGTGGGGGCACCTTAGGCATCGCCTTGTCCTACTTAATTGGCGTGGTGTTTGCTCAAACGGGGGGCAGTTTCCAAATGATTTATTCCACCACCTCCATCGTTGCTGCCTTTGCCTGCTCGACCTTAATTGGTGTGCTATTTGGTTTCTTACCCGCCCGCAATGCGGCGCAGTTAGATCCCGTTGATGCACTAGCCAGAGAGTAATAACACCATGAATACTAAAATATTTAATCAACCATTTTCGCCTCGTAGCAGTACTATTGCTGTTTGCACGGCTTTGGGATCAGCTCTGTGCATAGCACTACTGAGTGGTTGTGGCAGTGTTATGCGTTCAGACTTTGAACCGCCTGCATTGGCTATTCCCGAACAGTGGCAAAACACCACAGTGAACGAGCAAGTGAGAGTTGATCCTTGGTGGCAGCAGTTTCATCAGCCCGAGCTCGATAAGCTGGTCAGCCAAGTATTGAGCACTAACAATGACTTAACCATAGCGACCTTAACGCTGCGTAAGGCACGCTTGCAGGCAGGACTCACGCGGGATGATCTATACCCACAGTTATCGGCAAACCTTGACGCTTCCCGTAATCAGCCACTTGAGGGTGGCGATGCGACTCAGAGTTATCAAGCAAAATTGTCCGTGAGTTATGAGGTGGACTTGTGGGGCAAAGTGTCGGCCAATATCGACCAAGCTCAATGGGCGGCGCTGGCGAGCGCCGAAGATAGGGAAAGTACCACCCAAAGCCTAGTGGCGACCACCGCATCCTTGTATTGGCAGATAGGTTATTTAAATCAACGGATTGATTTAAGCCAAAAGAGTATCGAGTACAGTCAGCAAACGCTGGCATTAACCCAAAGGCAGTATGATTCTGGGGCCGTGACGCAAGTGAATGTGCTTGAAGCTCAGCGCAGTATGGCGGGACAAGAGGCCGCCCATAGCCAGCTTATTCAGCAATTAACTGTGGCTAAAAACGCCCTCGCGATATTACTCAATCAAGCGCCAGCCGCTGATCCAGTGCAGAGTTTAGCTTCAGGGGGAACTTGGGTTGAGATTAAGCAACTCCCCGACGTAGCAGTGCCGGACGTTAGCGTGGGTGTACCCGCAGATTTATTAGTGAGACGGCCAGATGTGAAGGCCTCCTTGTATCAACTGCGCTCCGCCTTGGCGAGTAAAGATGCGACCTATGCGAGTTATTTCCCAAGCCTGAGTTTAACCGGCGGTGTTGGGGAGTCGACCTCTGAGTTAAAAGAGTTGTTACGCAATCCCGTTGGCAGTTTAGGCGCAGGGCTAGTCTTGCCCTTTTTGCAGTGGAATCAAATGCAAATTAATAATGACATTGCCGATATCGATTATCAAACCGCAGTGGTGAATTATCGCAAGACGCTTTATTCCGCCTTTGAGGATGTCGATAACGCGATTTCGGCTAAGCAGCAATATCGTTATCAAGGGGAGAAGTTGGCACAGCAATTTAGCGCAGCGGCGGCCGTTGAAGCCATTTATGAGAGCCAGTACCGCAATGGCGCTATCGGTATTCAGAATTGGATTGATGCCCAAGAGAATCGTCGCAGCGCCGAGGCGGCTTTACTCGAGAATCGCTATAACCAACTCACCGCCCAAGCGACGCTTTATCAAGCCCTTGGTGGCAGCGATATCGCCCCTCCTTTGGCAAAGGAATAGCGCATTTTTGTAAAAGCATCACAGCGCGACAGAAAAATAAAAAACCGCTATTAATAGCGGTTTTTTATATTGCTCAGGGTGAGTGTTTGAATCTGTGCTTAGCCGTTAAGCGGATTAGCTGCGTAATATTTGCAGCGGCAAGCTGAGCATATCATCGCCCGTTTCCGCTAAGTGCCAGATGATGCCGACTAAGGCACCAACCGTGAGCAAGTACCAAATAACCGAGAAGATTTGCCCGTATCTGTCTAATGGCAGCAGGTGGCTTTGATGGCGAGTGCGCCACTCGAAGATGATTTCTAAGCTACCGATCAACAGCAAGAAGCCCAATAGCGCTAAGCCTAAGGTGTAGCTGATATACACACCAAAAGCGGCACCAGCGGCGCAGGCGACCAAGCCCATAATGCTGTTCATCGAAAAGCTGATGCTCTTTAAAATATGGCCGCCATCGAGTGGCAGAATAGGCAATAAATTAAATAGGTTAAGCAGCGCATTAAAGGCGGCAAGGCCAGCAAAAAACACATTGCCCGTTGCGTGGTAAGCAATCAAGGAAGCGATGGACATCAAGAGCCCAAAGGTCGGTCCCATGATAGAAATCACCACATCTTGCCAACGCGTATTAATTTTCTCATCGGAGAGCGCGAGTCCGCCCATAAAGGGAATAAGGTAAATCCCTTTGGTCTTCATCCCAAAATATTTCATTGCGCGAATATGGCCATATTCGTGAAATACCAAACAGGCGATAAGTGCGAGGGCGAATTGGAAGGAAAATAGCCAAGAATAAGCGGCAACACTGGCGCCCGCTAACACTACCTTTATGACTTTAGCGCTCTTTAACAGCTTAAAGCCGAGGGAGGCGAGTCCTATCATGCTGATTTTTTGCTGCTTAACGATGGGCGTTTCTGGTGTTTGGCGTTCGATATCTTTCTCTGTCCGTCGCCCTTGGTCGATAATTTTGTCATCCATCAGCAAGCAGTAATCGAGGCGGAAAGGCTGCCAAACGAGATCGGTTTCGAGGCGAACTTGGATTTTAGCTTCTGTCATGGCGATGGCTTGCTCACCACTTTCTGTCACCAATGGGCTGCTGTGGTGGGTGAGCTCAAAGACATGGACTTTAAGGCCGCCATTATCGACGGAAGCTTCTTTTTGTGAGACTAAGGTGTTGTCCCAGTAGAGTTGTTGCCAGCCCGCGAGCGAGCCTTCTAAGCGCAGTTGTTTGCCTAAGCAGTCAATCTTAAGTAGTTCCAATTTCGGTTCCATCTGTTTGTATATTTAGTGCCAACTTAAACGTCATCCCTTGAGTCGACGCAGAAAACGGTTATTTGGGAGTGCATCTTAAGCGCTTTACCGTCTGGCTTAGCGCTGTTACACCGTGGCAAATTATGCCTGTGAATTGATTATGAGGATATTAGCTTTTAAGGTCATATTGTTTTTTATTGATTAACTGAGTTATTGATAGCCATTTATTATGGCTTATCATGTGCTTGCTGTTTATTCATCGAGGGTACGAACAATTTCAATGCCTTGGGCAATTGTCGTGAAAGCCAGTTTAGCGACACAACATTGTCCTAGTGCTTGGGCATGATTTTGAACCCATTTGATAAATTCATTGAGTGGCAAATCCTGTTTTTGGCGCAGTAATCGAGGTAATTCGCCAACAGGATCTTCATGGATTTTTTGTGGACAGGCACTGATAAGGTACCGCTGCCCTTTGGAGTCTAATAATTGATCGGTTTCGATGAAGTGATGCTGATAGAGACAGGCCAGTTCGAGCCAATCTCTTTGATGTTCTAGGTAAAGTAATTCGTCATTTTGAGTCAGTTTTACAATCGCTGGCCATTCAATACTCGACATCTTAACGCTAGTCATTTCAGATCCTTAGGAAGTTTAAAATGGGCTCTGAGGTATTCTCTGAGATCAATCGGCGGCAGTAGACAAGGATTAGGATTTAGCAAGAAGGTGACTTGGCATACTGCTGCGTGCGTTTATCTGTGAGCAGTATGCCACGCTTGGAGAAGATAGATAGAGGCCAGAACGAGTTCAGAGGTTTGGCTACCGAGCGAAAGCCGCCTCAGCACTGGCGTTAAGAACCCTAGTGAACCTTATGTGCTCGGTGCAGCTTTGGCCTTGGCGTTATAGTCAAAGTTAATCTCTTGATTAACATTGGCAATACAACAAGTGCCGTGTTCACGTGCCGTACGGTGATTTGCTGGACCTATATGCAGCTCAACGTTAAGGAATACGTGTTTAAGCACTTCGATACGGTATTTTTCGTAGTAGCCTTCGACTTCTTGTTTAAAGGTATCGAATTCAAGCTCTTCACGGGTACGTTCGTCCATGATGCGATTTTTTTCATCAAGCATCATCTTGATTTGCTCAATCATAACCGCGTCAGCTTGCCATTCTGACTTGGGGGGCAGTTTATTGAGGCGAGCCTCGATATCTAAACTGGCGACGACCATAGCTTTAACGCTCTCATCGAGTAACTTGAGATCTTGCTTGAGTTCAGCCTGTCCCATTGCGCAGTAAACGTCAGTTTTAGTCCCTGCCGTTGCACCTATGACAACCGCCGTGATGCCTTTTTCAGCGTGTGCTACTCCGCCAACCAGATCGCCACGACGACCGCTAGGATCGCTGACCGTTAAACTGCCGGCGGTTTTGGTATTACTGTGCAGCAACTGTTTAGTGACTAAGATATTTCCTTTGGCAACTAATTGAGAATATTGCACAAATTGGGCGCTGATCTGCCCTTGAGAATAGATATTGGTAGAGTATTCATTGGCTTTAATCTGGCGGCCAATGATGCCTTTACTCACAGTGACATCGCCTTCCGCTTCAAGGGTGGCGGAGTCTACAAACCCCATCACGGTAATATCGCCTGAGCTTTTAACTATCATGCCCTCGTGGACATCACCTGTGATTAAAATACTGCCCTTGAAGGTGACATGGCCTGTGCTGATGTCGACATCTTTAAGTTGCAGTACATCATCGACATTCATACCTGTACGGGTTTCGACGGGTTGCCCCGGCACTGTGGCGATCAGCTTATTGGGATCTTTGGGATGAAAAGCTGTGCCTGTACCCGCTTGAAGCACGGCATCCTTACCTGGTTTTTGTTTAAGGACTTCGCCCTTGATGTTGTAGCCCGGAGTGCCTTCGGTGGCTAAATGTTTAACCATCAAGAGATCATTGGCTTTAACAACGATCATTGCGCCTAAATTGCGCATATCGACACTGCCATCTTCGCGCTCTTGTGGCTGAAGCAAGCGCTCCCGCGCAAGGAATACTTTGCGTTCTAGTACCGCATTGAGTCCATTAACAGGGGCTTTGCCTTGGGCTATTTCACTTTGGCAGATTTCCCCTGGCTTGAGTGTGCTGAGTTGCTTTAGTAGAGCTTGAATTTTGAGTTTGCTTAGCCCCATGCAGACGTTGTTTTTTTTGAGATGAGTGAGGATCTCTGGCAAATCTATCTGTTTACCACCCCATGCTGCGGTAAGTTTAAGACTGGCTTGCATTTTATCGGGACTAATCTCGATAGCTATGCTGCCATCGCGACGTTCGGCCAAAGTAGTATAGAGCTCAAATTTTCCATCGTCTTGATTACAAAGAGAGTTGATTTTAGCGACGGTTTTAGTAATGGCTGGTTCTAGCGGAAACAGGGCGGCGAATTCAGGTAAAGACAACAGGCGCATTATGTCTTCATGGGTGACTGGACCATGGACATTAGGGATCAGGCGCAATTCAGCTTTTGTCTTATCGCTGTTTAGCTCTATGAGTTCAGGGTCCAGCATAGGGGCATTCCTAGTAATTGCGTTTTATTCTTGTTAAGAAGCTGTTTTGAGTATAACAGTAGAAACTTAGGGTAAAGAAGCCTTTTTGGCTGCAAAATCAGCAAATGTTGTCATTTTGTTGTTAATGGTCTATGAGTGAATTTTAAAATAGTTTTTTATAAAAAATTGAGTCTTATAATCAGTGTTATCTCTGGTTTTATAACAAAAATTACTGAATAAACCACAACTTATATTGATTTTAGGTTTAACCATTATTTTGATGTTTTAAATCGAATCCCTATGTTAGGAACGGCTGTTGAGTGACTATAAGTGAGGAATTGTCAGAATCGCTGGCATGCGGCAGATCACAATATTGAATTTTGTAACACGATGAAAGGGAGGTTTTATCTAAAAACAAACAGGGATTGGGATAAGAGTGAGTGGCTGGGTTGCCAATAACGCGCTTCAGCGAAAGCATCTGCGCGTTATTAATCAAACATCTATTTGTGCTGGAAGTAATACAACTTGTACTTGTTGTTATCGGCAACCACTTTCAATTGGCCAAATTCGGCGGCGATAATATCGGAATAGGGCAGGTGGCGATTGGCGACTATTTGCCAAATACCATTATGTTGTAATTGCTTAGCACTATCGGTGACAAAGTTCTGCGCTATGCTGGTGGTGCTGGCGAGGCCATCATGAAACGGCGGATTAGAGATAATGCCGTTAAATTTTCCTGTGGTTTGCGCGAGCCCATCGGATGGATACACTTTGGCTGTCATGCCATTGGCCGCCAGGGTGAGTTCACAAGAAGCTAACGCCATGGCATTAATATCAACACATTCTAGGGATAGGCTCGGTTGTGCTTTTAGTAGAGCGGCGGTGATCACGCCTGCACCGCAACCAAAATCGAGCACTCGACCCGAGAGTGTTGGTAGGTGTGACAATAATAATTCAGTGCCGAGATCTAACCGTTTTTCGCTAAATACCCCGACTAAATTACAGATACTGATCTCGCCTTGCGGCGTTGTGAGTTGATACTGACTGACCCAGTCGCTAAGTTTCATTGCCGGGGCGCTGCCCTCTAAATGGCTACCAAACAGCAGGCAGTGGCGGGCGTTATCGAGCTTCATCCCCGTCGTAAAATACTCAGGCAAGAGTTTAACTAAAGACTTAATCCCGCCTTTGTTTTCCCCAACCACTAACAGTTGGCCGTTAGGCACAAGATTGCTGGCGGCGAGGTTAAACAGATAAGGTGCGAGGGGTTTAGCCTTGGGGAAATAAACGATAACAGTATCGTACTTTTCTGGTTTAATTGGGTCTTGATGTGGCAGTTCGTGGCCGAAGTAGCAACGCAGTTTTGAATTCGCGTGCGGCGCTAAGTGTAAATAATGGTGATAATCCAAGGCGAGGGCATCGACCGAGGCCGCGACATCGAGCAGGGCTTTTGGCAGTAGATCGGCTTCATGATTGAGCACTAACACCTTATGTTGGCTTAGGCTGTCTTGATTACGAATAATGACTTGCGATGGATTAGTTAACACAGTTACTGGCACCGATAGACTTAAGTGCGGGCATTATACCTGTTATTTATGCCCGAGCCAGTTTGCATCTAATCACTGCGCTAAGACCTAATAAAATCCCTAATAAAAAGACCCAATAAAAAAGGCAACTGCATTATGCGGTTGCCTTATGTGATTGTCTTTAATGAACGGAATCGACTAACGCTTAGCTTTTAGGTTTCTTCGGTTTTGGCAATAAGCTGAAAATCTTATTGGCGATATCAGTATTGTCTTGATGGCCGTTAAACAGCTCAGATGCGGGACCTGCGGCAAACACTTGTACGTCTGTGCCTGTATGACCGTCGGTTGTCCAACCTGTATCAGTTCGCTTATCAATAACATGGCGAATTGCAACCGCGATGGTTTCTAATCCCTGCATTCTGGCGACCGTTAATTTTGCGATTTCTTCTTCGTTGAGCTCAAAACCTAAACCGCGGGCAAGATCGGCCTGCCATTGTTCACCGCTGATGGCGGCTAAGGCTAATGTGTCGGTACTGGCTGAAACGTTGCGTAGGATTTCAGGGTTCCAGTTGTACTTTCCATCGACGCCAATCGATAGGCCGCCGGTGTTATGGTCGGCGGTGATCACCATCAGGGTATCAGGATGTTCACGCACGAATTGCTCAACCACTTCAATGGCATTGGAGAATTCATCCATCTCACCCATAGCAGTGGCGATGTCGTTATTGTGGCCCGCCCAGTCGATGAGACTTCCTTCGACTAACAACACAAAACCTTGGTCATTCTGCGACAGTAAATTGAGTGCTTTTTGGGTTAAAGTGCTGAGTTTTTTCGCATCTTTTTCATCAATCGCCCAAGGTAATTGGACTTCGGCAAACAAGCCTAGCACTTTAGGTTGGGTGATGCTGGCGAGATCTTCAAAACGAGTAATATGTTGATACCCCTTGGCTTTAAATTGCGCTAATAGTTCAGGGGTAAAGTATTTTTGACCACCGCCTAAGAATACATCGGCGTTGGTTTCTAGATAGCTGAGTGCTAAGGCGTCGTAGTTTTTACGGCTCTCATTGTGGGCTAAAAAGGCTGCAGGCGTGGCGTGGTTTATCTGGGATGTAACAGCCACACCTGTGCTGAGGCCAAGGGATTTGGCTTTTTCGAGTATGGTCGGCAGCGGTTGCTTTTGGGTATCGACCGAGATCGCCCCATTGTAAGATTTAACGCCAGTGGCGAGCGCTGTTGCTGCCGCCGCTGAGTCGGTAACATAACCACTGACACTGGCGGGATAAGTGCTCGCCATACCTACAAGTAAACGGTCGAATACGGTTTGTTCGACTTCCTCTGTGTCAGGATTATCTTTGTAGTAACGGTAAGCGCTAGTGTAAGACGGTCCCATACCATCACCTATCATGATGACAATGTTTTTGGGACGCGACGGTGCTTTCGTTGGACCTGTTTCTATGTTGGCCCAAGTCGGAGTCGATAGTAATAAACCTATGCCGAGTAACAAGAATGGCGCTTTGGTGAAACTCATATCACATCCCTAGAAAGTGGCTAGGCGCTTGTGATGTCAAAGCGCCTTAAATCAACAAACTCGTTGGTAAATTTTTATGCTTTGGTGTTAAGGCGTGCTTCAATAGCATCCATTAACATGCCTGTGATGTCGACATCAAATGCTGCTTGGATCTCACGGATACAAGTTGGACTGGTTACGTTGATCTCAGTCAGCTTGTCACCAATGACATCGAGGCCGACAAAAATCAGTCCACGTTTTTTAAGTTCTGGACCAATGGCGCGGGCAATTGCCCAATCGCTGTCGGATAAAGGTTGAGCCACACCGCTTCCGCCTGCCGCTAAATTACCACGGGTTTCGCCTTTCATTGGGATACGCGCCAAGGCGTAGGGCACAGGCTCACCATCGACCACTAAAATGCGTTTATCGCCTTTGGTTATCTCAGGGATAAAGGCTTGCGCCATGGCATATTGTTGGCCATAGCTGGTCAAGGTTTCTATGATGACCCCAAGGTTTGGGTCGTCCTGCTTCACGCGGAAAATCGAGGTGCCGCCCATACCATCAAGTGGCTTAAGAATAATATCGCCCTTCGCTTGGTGGAAAGCGCGGATACGTTTGGCATCACGGGTTACGATCGTTTCTGGCGTGAATTCGCTAAACCATGCGGTAAATAGTTTCTCGTTAGCATCACGTAAGCTTTGTGGCTTGTTAACGATCAACACGCCTTGTTCTTCGGCGCGTTCAAGCATGTAAGTTGCGTAGATAAACTCAGTATCGAATGGCGGGTCCTTACGCATTAAGATCACGTCGAGTTCGCTCATCGGCGTGTCTGTAGCTTCGCCGAGTTCAAACCATTTGCTCGCATCATTGAAAACAGTTAACGGACGCATATTGGCCATAGCCACACCGTTGACCATGGCAAGATCGGCCATTTCCATATAAAACAGCTGATAACCTCTTTCCTGCGCGGCCATTAACATGGCAAAACTGGAGTCTTTCTTAATGTTGATCTCACTGATGGGGTCCATCACTATGCCGAGTTTTATCATTAATCTGTTCCTTATTTGTCGCCGTTTGCAGGCAAAAAAGCATTTATTGGATAATGGGGTGCCATACCACCGCTGTGTGCGGTTGTGGACGGTCTAGCCTAAATCACCAAATCTGAGTTGCAGTGCCGTAATGGCGGTGAGCGAGGCGGTTTCGGTGCGTAGCACTCTGGGGCCAAGCAACACATCGGTAAACTGATAGGTTTCTGTCATGGCGATTTCTTCCGCCGACAAACCGCCTTCTGGGCCAATTAATAGTCGCACGCGGGTATGCGCCAAATCTAAGCCATTGATGCCGTGTGCGGCACGTGGATGCAAATTGAGTTTCAGCGCTGAGGTCGGCTCACTGCACCAATCGTGTAAGCCCATCGCTGGGCGAACCACGGGCACTTGGCTGCGTCCCGATTGCTCACAGGCGCTCACGACGATCTTTTGCCATTGCTGAATTTTTTTCTCTAGGCGTTCGCCGTTGAGTTTCACGCCGCAGCGATCGGAAAACAGCGGCGTAATCGTATTCACGCCAAGCTCGACCGATTTTTGAATGGTGAACTCCATTCTATCGCCACGGGAAATCACTTGGCCTAAGTGTAAGTTGAGTGGCGACTCAGATAAATTGGCCTCACAGGAGAGCAGCTTTACTGTGACATGCTTCTTACCTGCATCGACAATTTCAGCAAGATAATCATTGCCATCGCCATTAAATAGACTGATATGTTCGCCGTTGCCCATGCGTAGCACCTTGCCGATATGGGCCGCGCCATCTTCGTCTAAGTTCAACTGTTGATTGATGGCTAATGGCTGAGGTTGATAAATTCTTGGGACTCTCATTGTCGACCTTATTCGGCTAATTGTTGACGCTGTGGTGGCGCATTACAGGCATTCTGCACAAAGGGGTTATGGTTACCTTGGGTTTGCGCTATGGCGTTATCACGTTTGCACTCAATAGTATCAACTGGATAGGTTTTATCCCATGCCTTAAATAATTTTAATTGGCTTGAGGCGATTTTAAGACCATAGGTCTGCTGCATATAGAGGTAGGTTCTGGCTATCTTACCGCGGGTATTCGCGGGAGGTTGTGCTTGACGATTCTTAAAGTCGACTACCATAGCACATTGGCCATATTGGTCGGCCTTACCGTTCCATTGGCTAAATCGGAAGTTGCTGCGATCGCCATTGACCTCACCAATTGCGGGTACCAAATTATGCATGTCCGATTCCATCTTATTAAATTCATTACTGTTATCGGCACAGTTTTTACGGCCGCCCTTTTGCCAGCATTGGAGTTGATGGCCAAATTCCCAGGCGGGGACTATGTGTTCCCACTCGATACGGTTGGCGCGGGTTTCCTGTTTACGGACTTGATAACCACAGCTGGCGAGATCGGGTTTCCACGATTTGCCTTTGATCTGAATTTCACAGCCACAGTAAAAGCTGACTGCGGGCAGAGTACCTTGGCGACTGCCTGCGTAGAGCGCCTGTGACTTGGTTTTCGCTTGGCTGAAACTGCTGGGATGTGACACTGAGGCACTTGCGGGCACAGATAAGGTCGCCGCCCAAGTGATTAGGCACAACAAAAGTCGCCGTGAATTAACGGTTAAAGAAGCTATGTTCAAAATTTATCCCAAAATAACAAACACTACGCGAGCCTTTGGCTCGTCTTTTATGGCGTGATGGTAAGGGAAATATCGCTGTTTATGCAAATTGAGTCGCACTTAGGTGGGAGTTTTGTTTGCTGAAAGTCGCTAGATCGCAGTTAAATGGGTCTTACAGCGTTTACAAATATAACGACTTTCACCACGCAACACCTTGTTATGGCGGCGAATACTCAGTCGAATCGGTCCACAGGCGCAGCGATACTCAACATCGCGACTCGTAACTGAAGTGGTATTAAAGCTATGTGTGGTACTCGGATTGACCTTAAATACCGTTAACATCAAAGATTGCCATTCTTTACCGTGGGGCTTGGTTTTGCCAAAAAGCTGAAAACACAGCAAATGACAAATTTCGTGGGGGACAACCTCAGTCAGAAATGCCTCGCTGTTTTCGCGTAGCAATACAGGATTGAATCGCAAGCGATTCTGTTGCAGATGAGCTGTACCCGCACTCTTACCCCTTAAACTAAATTGAGTGACTGGGCGTGGAAAAGTGCGCTTAAGCGATATCTCGGCCTCTTGATAACAAGCTTCAATTCGCTCTAGTACTTGAATTTGTAGTGACGAGAGTGGGCGTGATGAACCGGTGAAAATATGTGCCTGAGCCGGATTTGGTGCTGGTGGACTCGTTATCACCTGCGACTTATCTTGGCTTTGGCCCAAGGCTGCGTACGTCGATTTTGTCAGCGGGGCAAGTGCTTCACTGCTGCGACGGCGTAAGGCATTGAGTAAGTCAGCGGGTTTCAGCATAGGGTTAGCGTTGGATCTCGTCGGTTAAAGATAAAATTGAGTGCTTAAAACTTATCGGTGATTAAGCCTGCCTAAGCGTTCGCATCATAGCGAACGCTATCTGACAATGCTAGTTTCGGCCAGTTTCAGCCAGTGTGACTTGGCTATAAACTCGCTGCCGCCTGCATCACCATAGTGCGTACTTGTTCGACTATGGCTTGCTCAGTATCGGCATCATAGCCTTTGACTCTTGGTGTGTGAATGTGGCCGACCTTGGCATGGCTATTAAACTTTTGCTGCAAGACTATGGCGCGATAGGAGATTTCATTAGAGAGATAACCGCCGCCAGAACCTTCGACTGAGGTTTCGTTTTGCAGTTCGTTTAATGACGTCGCGCTAAATTCACCGCGGGCAAGGGTAGTGACAGTATGGTTATAATTGACTTTCCATTGACCATCTTTGACTTGCATAGCCGAAACAGGCAGTGAAAATTCCACAAATTCGGGGCCGATAAAATCTTTACCATTAAGCTTTGGGGCAACGGGTGCGGTTTTCGTGCCGCCAGTGAGTACGTTTTGGTTATCGGGCGCCGCTGTGCTGCGATTTCGCCCAGGGAAACGTTCGATATCAAAATCAGTTCGGCCCATGCTAACGGTGAATACAAATTGGGTTTTGGGATCGCGATAAATCGGGCTCAATAGCGACTCGATAAGTCCTTGATCAAAATCTGCAAAACGTACTGGCACCATAGCGGTTTCTATTTGCGCCGTTTTACCATTAATATCAAAGCGAAAACCATCCAAGGCGAGGGCAACTAGACCGGAAGGATTACTCTGGGTGATATCTTTGTCGAGGAAGAAAGGATCGAAACCCGTGAGAAATATTTTGATTTGGACATCATCACCATATTGAATATCGCTAAAACCCCGTGAGGCTTTTTCAACCGCACTCATTAATATGTCTTGTTGCCAATCGGCCATTTTAAAGTTGGCGCTGGTGGTTTTTAGACTATTAAGCATGGCAAGGCGAGCCCAGTATAAAGGTCGGTCGTCAAAATGCCCTGACTGTACATCGCGGACAGCTTGTTGCCACAATCTGTGTCCTTGGCGCGCCGCTAATTGGGTGGCGTCAACTTCGTTTTTCTTTGAGCTCAGCTGAGCCAGACCATCGTCAAGTGCTTGATAGCGAGTGACTATGTCGCCTATGGTTTTTTCGGCTGTTGGTAGGCGGGAAACTTCAACATCACCAAATAACTGCACGGCACTGGCTGTAGTCATTAAGCTGGTGGTGAGGATGAGTGTTAACACTGGCTTTAACATGTTTGGCTTCCCTGTAGTGATTAGACGTTATTCATTGGAAATAATGATTATTTTTTTCGTACGGATAGGCTCTTATGCCAAAAAGTATGCACTACAAGCTGAGGGTAATAAAGTTAAGCTCAGTGATCTTTGTCATCTTATGCCAATATCTTCTATCACAAATCATGTGGCGCTGGCATTAATCCATCTGCAACAGTGCAATAGGGTCTAGTTTGCCTCTTTTTTGCCACAATTGGTCAGCAGTTTGCTAGGGCTTGCCAAAACCCTAAGTGATAGCCTTAATCACTTTTTTAGTTCATTGGATTGGTTGTTTTTCTACAAGGAGACTTTATGCGTTTGTTCACCATATCGGCTGTGCTGGTGATGTCGTCTATTTTAGTGTCGTCAAGCTTAGTGGCGCCGACTTTTGCATCTACTACAGCTAAGGAGTGGCAAGAAACCCGCAGTTGGGATGCCAGTTTTACTCAGCACCAAACTAAAGGCGTGGTGGTGTTATGGAATGAAAACAAGCAACAGGGATTCACTAATAATCTTAAACGTGCCAATCAAGGTTTTTTACCTGCATCGACGTTTAAGATTCCTAACAGTTTGATCGCGCTAGAGCTTGGCGTGGTGAAGGATGAGCATCAAGTCTTTAAGTGGGATGGTAAAAGTCGAGATATCGCAACTTGGAATCGTGATCATAACCTTATTACTGCAATGAAGTATTCGGTTGTGCCTGTCTACCAAGAGTTTGCTCGCCAAATTGGTGAGGCGCGTATGTCGAAGATGATCGCCTCGTTTGATTATGGTAATGAGGATATTTCGGGAAATTTGGATAGCTTTTGGTTAGATGGTGGCATACGAATTTCGGCTACGGAGCAAATCGATTTCCTACGTAAGCTTTATCACAACAAGATACACGCTTCTGAGCGCAGTTTACGTATTGTTAAGCAAGCCATGCTGACTGAAGCGAATTCTGACTATATTATCCGTGCGAAAACCGGTTATGCAGTCAGAGCGGAGCCAAGCATTGGCTGGTGGGTAGGTTGGGTTGAACTCGATGATAATGTATGGTTTTTTGCGATGAATATGGATATTCCCGACGCCGCAGGTTTACCATTGCGTCAAGCCATTACTAAGGAAATCTTAAAACGGGAACGCGTTATTCCTTAGCCCATGCTAGGTAGCGTAAGCATAGCGTATCCAAACCTTGCGAGAATTGCGTATGACGCTGCCTACTTAGCTGACATCAATCGTGATACTGAAAGCCTAGACTCAGATCTAGGCTTTTTTATTGGGCTTTCTTGAAACAGGCTTCCTTGATGCGACGGGAAACGTTAACCCATTAGGGATTGCAGGCTTTCTTGGCTGCTGAAGCGTTTTACAAAGAAGTCTAAGAAGACACTGATGTTGGTGGCCAGTTGGCGTCGGCTCGAATAAACCCCATAAACCTTAAAAGGTTCAATCGGCCACTCCTGTAAAATCGGTACTAGCTGTCCATTAGCAAGTTCAGTCTTACAGGCTGAATTGGATAACATGGCGATGCCAAAATCATCTATGGCTAATTGCTTCACCATTATCGGGCTGTTGACCCTCACTTTACGCTGAAAGTTCGCCATGGTTTTACGCGAACCTTTACCCAATGGCCAAATTGGTGCTGAGCGAGAAGTCCCCAATAAAATCCCACTGTGCAGGCTGAGTTCCTTTGGGGTCGCGGGTGTGCCTTTGAGTTTTAAGTATGCAGGGCTTGCCACCAAAATTGGCTGGCGTTCAAACAGTAATCTTGCGACTAAGTCCGACGATTGAAGTGGACCATATTTGATGGCTATGTCATATCCTTCACCGACTAAACCAATATCGTTGTCGGTAAACTGGACATCCAATTCAACATTGGGATATAAACGCATAAATCCGCTACAGAGGTTAGCGATAAGTTCTTGGCTAAATGACACTGGGATTGCAATACGTAATGATCCTGACACATCATCGTGAGTATTCTCGATAACTGCCTTGGCCGCTTCTACCTCATTGCGAATCGAATCACAGTGTTGATAAAAGAGTGCCCCGATTTGGGTCAAACTCAAATTACGGGTGTCGCGCTGTAGTAATCGCACGCCAAGTTGTTCTTCTAGCTGCGCGATTTTGCGACTTATGGTGGATTTTGGGTGGCCGGTTTCACGTGCAGCTTGGGAGAATCCCTTCGCTCTAACTACGGCTGCAAATAGCATCATACCGTTTAAATCTGGCATGTTATTCCCACTGTCTCATATTTGGAACAAAGCGTCCTATGCAGTTTAATGGCATTTGACGGGATAACAAAGTTATATTTATTGGCTAAAAATTTTCAGAGGCTAAGCAGAGGATCTTTTGATGACCAGCAATAATCAGCCCAAACACATGACTCAAGCCCAAACGCCCGATCCGCTTTTTTTACAGGCCGAGCATTTGGCAAAAGATTTTTCTCTGTTTCCTAAGCACAGTAAACAGAGTTTATCGGAAGAAATTAAAGGTCTTTTAAATGAGGATGCTATTCAAGCAAACTTAAAAGACTTGGCATCTTTAGATGTCGACGGTTACGTTGCTAAAGTGATCCAGCCGACCCAAGATAAAGGTCGTCCTGGTGCAAAACGTATTATTGCCGATCTTAAAGGTCGTTTGATTACGGAAACTCACTTGGGCTCTTTTTACAGTGCTGAGGTCGAGCTGAACTTTGGTTCACGCACTCGTCGTATTGGCTTTATTGCCCAAGAACGCACTACCGCTAACGGTGCTTGGATGCCTGAGCATCATTACGCCGCTTGTAAAGCAATTCGTCATTTCGCCGAATTGTCTATGCCTATTATCTATTTAATTGATACCCCAGGGGCGGATGCTGGCGAAATCGCTAACAGCCAAAACCAAGCGCATTCAATTTCTAAAGCCATCGCAGAAAGTGCCAACGTTGACGTACCGACAGTCGGCATCGTAATTGGTGCTGGTTATTCTGGTGGCGCAATTCCATTAGCGGCGGCGAACATTCTGTTGTCGTTGCGTGACGGTATTTTCAACACGATCCAGCCACAAGGTCTGCAAAGTATTGCCCGTAAGTACAACTTATCTTGGCAAGAATGTGCGAAATCTGTGGGTGTATCACCAGAAGAGCTTTATACCTCAGGTTGTATCGACGGTATCATCGACTTTTCACCGGGCGATCGCGACGAGCGTCAGCACAATCTGCGCCGCGCTATTATTAGCAGCGTAGAAGCGGTTGAGCGTGCAGCGATGAATTTTGTGCGTGAATCTAAAGATTTACGTGAGCATTATGATCGCAGTTTAACTCGTTTCCTTAATCCATCTAAAAACTTGATGGCTTTGGAACTGAATGCAGAATTGGCTGTGGCAACGAGCCCGACCAGTCACCATAACTTGTTCGGTAGCGCCTATCGCTATTTGCGTTATTTAACGCTACGTAGCCGTATCCATTCGATTTCTCAAGAGCAATATGGTCGTCTGTCACGTGCTAGCGTGCCAGAAGGTGATCTGTTGGCACGTATTCAACAGGAACAAGACCGTGTGTTCCAAGCTTGGTTGTCTAACCCTGACAAGCTAGTTTATGACGAAGATTTGAATAAATTGTGGACTAACTTTGTCGCTAAACGTGACGAAGTCTCTACCGAGCGTAACATGCTGACACGTTTGATTTTGGGTGAGCCAAAAGAGAACTATAAAAAAGCACGTAAGGCGTTGTTATTCAACATTAGCTGGTCTTTGTATCATCGCTGGAAGAGCAATGCGGCTAACAACTTTAAAGGGCTGATTCAGCACTTAGAAAGTTTGCCAAAGTCTGTGACTCAAGCTAAATGGCCTGAGCTGAATCAGCTGACTGTGCTTGATGTGGTGGTAAATGAAGAACTGCGTGAAGACTTTATTTGGCAATGCCATAACATTCTGATCTTTAATGCCTTGTATGACAACGTTGTGGGCAGCTTAGCGTCAATCGCGAAAGAAGCCATGATGTCGAAGAGTTTGTCACGTAACTCAGTGAACAACCTGTTGCACAAGTCAATTGACCATGCATTGTCGACGCAAGATACCTCGAACGACAAAGCTAAGTTCTATAAGTGGCTCAAGTATTTTATGGGTCAATCGAACCGCGCCGATTTGTTGGTGCGAGTAGAGCAGTGGAAGAGTGTGGGTTTCCCACAACTTAACGACAGTCTATTCGTGGTACTGACTTACTTCTTCGAGCGTTTACTGCCTGAGTATTTCGATAGTGAAAGCGATACCAGCAAGTACACTGGTGCGATCAACCCTGTGCGTATCGGTCGTCGTAAGGACTTCTGGAACCGCTTGACCATGGGTTATCAAGATCTATTGATCCAAAAAGTGCTACGTGACGAAAAACGTAAAGGCAACATGACTTGGGAAAATGTGGTGAAGCAGTTCTTTACCCATTTCGAAGAGATCAACGGCGACAAAATGTCGGCTAACTTGCTCAACTTCCCAGGCTTCCGTTTATCGATTGAAGACGCATTAGATAAAGGCATTCGCCCATGTGGTTTGATCACAGGTATTGCTGACTTTAAAGAAAAAGGTCAAAAAGTGCGTGTGGGTGTGGCTGTGTCTAACACCGCATTCCAAGCGGGTGCATTCGATATGGCTAGTGCTGAGAAATTCTCTGCACTATTGATCGAGTGTGCTAAGCGTAAATTACCCGTTGTGTGCTTTATCAGTTCAGGTGGTATGCAGACTAAAGAAGGCGCTGCGGCGCTATTCTCTATGGCTGTGGTGAACGACCGTATCACGCGCTTTATTCGTGATAACGAATTGCCAGTACTGATGTTTGGTTTTGGTGACTGTACCGGTGGTGCGCAGGCGAGTTTTGTAACTCACCCATTGGTGCAAACTTACTATCTGTCTGGTACTAACATGCCGTTCGCAGGTCAAATGGTGGTGCCAGCTTACTTACCATCAACGGCAACGCTGTCTAACTACTTGTCAAAAGTACCTGGCGCAATGGCGGGCTTAGTCCATAACCCATTCAGCGACAATTTAGACTCTCAGTTAGCAGGTATCGATCCTCTGATGCCAATGCCTTCGGCAAAAATTAACGACGTGATCATCAATGCACTGTCGACCTTAGTGGTTGAAGCTACTGTTGAAGAAGAAGTGATCGTGCAGAACGATCCACGTAAGTTAATGAAGCCAATTAACAAAGTATTGGTTCACGCCCGTGGTTGTACAGCGGTGAAACTTATTCGCAAGGCGCATGACAATAATATCAATGTGGTATTAGTGGCGTCGGATCCTGATATGACATCAGTGCCAGCGGACATGCTCAAAGAAACCGACAAGTTAGTTTGTCTCGGTGGTAACACATCGGACGAAAGTTACTTGAACGCATACTCAGTGCTGAAAGTAGCTGAATATGAACAGGTTGATGCATTGCATCCAGGTATCGGTTTCCTCTCAGAAAGCCCGCAGTTTGCTGCATTGTGTGTGAATAACGGTGTTAACTTCGTCGGTCCTAGCGTGCATTCAATGACGACTATGGGTAACAAGTCGAACGCAATTAAGACATCGCAAGCGCAAAATGTACCTGTTGTGCCTGGTTCGCACGGTATTCTGACCAATGCTGAACAAGCCGTAAACGTGGCGAGCGAAATCGGCTATCCAGTATTGCTTAAAGCGGTACAAGGTGGTGGCGGTAAAGGTATTCAGGTTGTAAAACGTCCTGAAGACATGATTGGTTTATTCCAAAAAACTGCAACCGAAGCGGCTGCAGCCTTTGGTAACGGTGACTTGTACTTAGAGAAATATGTGACATCACTGCGTCACATCGAAGTGCAGTTACTGCGTGATAAGTTCGGCAACGCGAAAGTATTAGGTTTGCGTGACTGTTCGGTTCAACGTAACAACCAAAAAGTGGTCGAAGAATCTGGCTCAACTATGCTGCCGGACGAGCTGAAGCGACAAGTGTTGGCTTATACCCGTGCCTTAGGCGACGCGACCGATTACATGGGCGCAGGTACCGTTGAGTTCATCTATAACTTAGATGCAAACGAAGTCTACTTCATGGAGATGAACACGCGTCTGCAGGTTGAGCATCCAGTTACGGAAGCGACTTCAGGTATTGATATCGTTAGCGCGCAGTTTGATATTGCTGCTGGCCGTTCAATTGCAGCGTTAGAACCTAAAGAAATTGGTTATGCGATGGAAGTACGTGTGACGGCTGAGAAAGCGGCGCTCGATAGCCATGGCATACTGCAGCTGATCCCAAATCCGGGCAAGATCACTGAGTGTGTGTTCCCAGATCATCCAGATGTGGAAATCATTTCGATTGCTGCGCCAGGTAAAGAAGTATCGCCATACTACGATAGCTTGATTGCGCAAATCATCATGCGCGGTGAAAATCGTGAAGATGTGATTGCCAAACTGTATGAATACTTAGACAGTGTAGTGCTGAAAGGCATCGCGACTAACATTCCGTTACTCAAGCTGATCCTGAAAGATGGTACCTTTAACGAAGGTGTTTACGATACTAACTATCTGCCACGTTTAATGGCTGAGCTCGATATTCCTGCGTTGATCGCAGAAATGGAAGCTGCCGCTGAAACTGTGGAAGTGGACACTGAGTCACTGCGTGTTGGCGAAAGTAACGAACTGAAAGTGTTAGCCCAAGGCGCAGGTATCTTCTATACCTCTTCTGCACCGGGTGAAGCGGACTTCGTGAAAGAAGGTGACATAGTCACGGTCGATCAAACACTAGCACTAACAGAAGCGATGAAGATGTTCTCGCAAGTGACCTTAGCCGGCTTTAACCGTCAGAGTGCGATTCTGTACCCTGAAGATAAGAAGTATCGTATAGAGCGCATCCTGAACAGCAATGGTCAGCAAGTGTCTCAAGGCGATTTACTGTTCGTGGTCTCGCCTGTTGAAGAATAAGCTCAGCGTTTAACGCCATAGCTGAATAAGAAAATACCCGTCATTGGCGGGTATTTTTTTGCTTCTAAATTATTGCTTCTAAATTATTGCTTCTAAATTATTGCTTCTAAATTATTGCTTCTAAATTATTGCCACTAAATTATCTGTCACTAAATATAGGTAAGCGAACATGCCACTCTTAATGTGCATGACGTCTTTGATAAATCAACTTAGCTTTAATAGATAAGCTTATCGTTAACAAGTGGCCAATATCAGCTTTGTGCAATACGGCCTGTATCTCTGATTAAGTCGGCAAAGAGTTTCTTTAATCTATCGTTCGCCCATTTATTAGAACAAGCTGCATCAAGAACCCACCTCTGGCCTCGAGAATCAACGGAATCTCCGTGCTTTATTCGTAGTAATAGAGGTTCATCAAACCTCATTTTAAGTTGAAACTGAGTCTAAAATGAGCAGGGTGTGGATAACTTTGGGGGTAAGTGGTGGGTATGGTGTGGCTAGATTAGATAATTAGAATTAACTGCAAATTTCCTTAAAATAGGGGTTGCACAAAATCCTCTGCTCCCTATAATGCGCATCCACTGACACGGCAGACAGCGTTAAGCAGCCTGATGTGACAGTTCATCGATGAGTTTACTGATTGATGAGTGTTGAGAAAGTTTGCAAAAACTCCTTGACGCGAAACGGGAAATGCGTAGAATACGCAGCCCTAGCCAACTGGAAGCGTTCGGCGCTCAGTGTGGTACTCAAGTTCTCTTACGGATATTGAGTTGCTCTTTAACAAGATAAAACAAGAAATCTGTGTGGACACTCACAGGTGTTGAGTTAATCGAAACTGCTTAACCTTCGGGTTGGCAGTCAAAAATTTAAATCAATGTAACAATGAGTGTTCATAGTAATATGTACAGTTTGTTTCTGCTTTTAAGTGGAAACAAAAAATCAGAATTCATTGAGCCGCTGAAGTCGCAAGACGGAAGCAACAAAACTTTAATTGAAGAGTTTGATCATGGCTCAGATTGAACGCTGGCGGCAGGCCTAACACATGCAAGTCGAGCGGCAGCACAAGGGAGTTTACTTCTGAGGTGGCGAGCGGCGGACGGGTGAGTAATGCCTAGGGATCTGCCCAGTCGAGGGGGATAACAGTTGGAAACGACTGCTAATACCGCATACGCCCTACGGGGG